>NZ_QNFZ01000003.1 GCF_003313395.1 Nonomuraea lactucae
TGACGAAGGGGATGGGGTGGCTGCCGAACAGGGTCAGGGTGCCGTCGGCGCGCATCCGGGCCAGGCGGGGTTCGATGTCCTCGACGTCGACGGTTTCGGGTTTGTCGCCGGACAGGCCGAGCAGGACGGCCTTGTCGCTGCCGTGGCCCTTGCCGGTCAGGCCGAGCGAGCCGTACAGGATGGCCTGGACGCGGGCGGTGCGTTGGAGCAGGCCGTCGTCGCGCAGGCCGCGGGCGAAGCGGTGCGCGGCGGCCATCGGCCCGCCGGTGTGGGAGCTGGACGGGCCGATGCCGACCTTGAACAGATCGAAGACGCTGATCGCCATTGATGTGCGCCCTTCAGCAGGGCCGGGGCCCGGCGGGCCCCGGCGGTTGGGTCAGGAGTCGCCCGAGGTGAGCGCGGTGTACTCTTCGGCCGACAGCAGGTCCTCCGGGTCGCCCTCGACGCGCACGCGGAACATCCAGCCCTCACCGTAGGGGTCGTTGTTGACCAGCGACGGGTCGTCCACGACGGCCTGGTTGACCTCCACGACCTCGCCGCCGACCGGCGCGTAGATCTCGCTCACCGACTTGGTCGACTCCACCTCGCCGACGGAGTCACCGGCTTCGACGGTCGAGCCCGCCTCGGGAAGCTGCACGTAGACCACGTCGCCGAGGGCCTCCGCGGCGAACGCGGTGATGCCCACCGTGGCGGTGATGCCGTCGTCGAGGCCGGCCACCCACTCGTGTTCCTTGGTGTAGCTCAGCTCGTCAGGGATGTCGCTCACTTGTTCCTCCTGTAGAAGGGCAGCTCTACAAGGTCCATTGGTTCATGGCTGCCCCGGATGTCCACGGCCAGACCTTCATCGGCGCCGCTGTCCACGTAGGCCATGGCGATGGGCCTGCCCAGGGTCTGGGACGGGGCTCCGCTGGTGACCTCGCCGACGACGGCGCCGTCCTTGGTGACCGGGTACCCGTGGCGGGGGACCCGGCGGCCCCGCGCGACCAGGCCGACGAGCCGGCGCCGCGGCGGCGTGTCCTTGACCGCCTCCAGCGCCGACCTGCCGACGAAGTCGCCGGGCTTGTCGAATTTCACCACCCTGCCGAGCCCAGCGTCGAACGGGGTCAGGTGGCTGCCGAGCTCGTTGCCGTACAGCGGCATGCCCGCCTCCAGGCGGAGGGTGTCACGGCTGGACAGCCCCGCCGGGAGCAGCCCGTACGGCTCGCCGGCCTTGGTCAGGGCGTGCCAGAGCGGCACCGCGTCCTGGCCCGCCACGAACAGCTCGAAGCCGTCCTCACCGGTGTAGCCGGTGCGCGCGATCAGCGCCCGCCGCCCGTCGACCAGGCCGGGCGTGCCCGCGTAGTACTTGAGGGCGGGCAGGTCGGCGTCGGTGAGGCTGGCGAGGATCTCCTGGGCGCGCGGCCCCTGCACGGCGATGAGCGCGTACTGCTCGGACCGGTCGTCCACGACCGCGTCGTACGCACGGGCGCGGTCCGTCAGCTCGCTCGCCACCTTCTCGTAGTTGGAGGCGTTGGCCACGACCATGAACTCCTCGTCACCGAGCCGGTAGACGATGAGGTCGTCGAGCACTCCGCCGCGCTCATCGACGATCATGGTATATCGGGCGCGGCCCCGCGTCAGCGCCGACAGGTGCCCCACCAGCGCGTAGTCCAGCGCCTCGGCCGCCTGCGGCCCGGTCACGAAGATCTCGCCCATGTGGGAGAGGTCGAACAACCCGGCGGCCTGCCGGACGGCGTTGTGCTCGGCGGACTCGCTGCCGTAACGCAACGGCATCAGCCAGCCGGCGAAGTCGGTGAGCGTGGCGCCGAGGCTCTCGTGGACGTCTCGCAGCGGTGTGGGTCGTGACATGAATCGCACCTCTGGGCAGGGTCGGATGCCAGCATCCTCCCCCTCTGTCATGGATGCCTGAGAGCTTCGCCCGGGTTTTGCCGGACTTTCACCTTCGGCGAGGCCCGCAAGCCTGCTTTCCAGAGGTCACCTAAGCCGTGCGGTCCTTTGCCTTGAGAGGTTCGCGGGGAGGGCTTGCTCCTTCAGGGGCTCTGGATGGCTGCCAGGGCGCTCTCCCGCACGGTGTCGCCGGTGATGCGGACAAGCCTAGTGCCGTGAGGGGGGTGTTGTCGCGCACGGTCCAGGCGGGGCCGGCGCGGGGGGTGTCAGCAGGCGGCGACCAGCGCCTCGAACAGCGCGCAGTCCGTGGCCGCCTCCGGATGCCACTGGACGCCCATGGCGAAGAAGCCGGAGTCCAGCTCCGCCGCCTCGACGGCGCCGTCCTCCGCCACGGCCGTCACGGTGAGGCCGGGGGCGAGCCGGTCGATGCCCTGGTGGTGGTAGTGGGGCACCTCGACCACCTGTTCGGTGCCCAGCGCCTCGGCCACCCGCGACCCGGGCGCGGCGCGCACTCCGAGATGGCCGAACCGGCCCGGGGCCGGAGCGTGCTCGGTGTGCCCGACCAGGTCGGGCAGGTGCTGGTGCAGGGTGCCGCCGAGCGTCACGTTCAGCACCTGGAGCCCTCGGCAGATGCCCAGAAAGGGCAGCTCCGCCTCCAGCGCGGCCGACAGCAGGTCGGACTCGGCCGTGTCGCGGAACGTCCTGACGTAGCCGGTGCGCTCGTGCCGCTCCTCGCCGTACCGGCCTGGGTCGATGTCGCCCCCGCCGGCCAGGATGAGCCCGTCCAGGCGCCCCACCACCCCGGCCGGCTCGCCGGCGGGCGGCAGGAGCACGGGCTGGCCGCCCGCCCGCTCCACCTGCTCCACGTACGTGTACGGCAGGAGCGCGACGGTCGCGTCCCACACGGTGAACCGGGCGGGCTCGACGTAGGTGGTGATGCCGATGACGGGACGTTTCACGTTCGCTCCAGAGCTAGACAGGCGTCACGTACGCGCCGGAGATGCCCCCGTCCACCAGGAACTCCGAGCCCGTGATGAACGACGAGTCGTCGCTGGCCAGGAACGCCACGGCGGCGGCGATCTCCGTGGCCTCCGCGAAGCGGCCCATCGGCGCGTGGACCAGGCGGCGCTGCGCCCGCTCCGGGTCCTTGGCGAACAGCTCCCGCAGCAGCGGCGTGTTGACCGGCCCGGGGCACAGGGCGTTGACCCTGATCCCCTCGCGGGCGAACTGGACGCCCAGCTCGCGCGACATGGCCAGCACGCCGCCCTTGGACGCGGTGTAGGAGATCTGCGAGGTCGCCGACCCCATCACGGCCACGAACGACGCCGTGTTGATGATCGAGCCCTTGCCCTGCCGCCGCATGTACGGGATGGCGTGCTTGCAGCACAGGTAGACGCTCGTCAGGTTCACCTCCTGGACCCGGCGCCACGCCTCGATGCCGGTGTCGAGGATCGAGTCGTCGTCGGGCGGCGAGATGCCGGCGTTGTTGAACGCGATGTCCACGCTGCCGTAGGCGTCGAACGCCAGCCGATACATCCGCGCGACGTCGGTCTCGCTGGTCACGTCGGCCTTGACGTAGAGGCCGCCGACCTCGGCCGCGGCCTTGGCGCCCGCCTCGTCGTCGACGTCCGCGCACACCACGTGGGCGCCCTCCTCGGCGAACCGGCGGGCCGTGGCCAGGCCGATGCCGCTCCCCGCGCCGGTGATGACGGCGACGCGGTCCTGCAAACGCTGCATGCTTCTCACTCCGCTGAGATGAAGACGTTCTTGGTCTCGGTGAAGGACGCGAGGGCGTCGGGGCCGAGCTCCCGGCCGAGGCCCGACTCCTTGAAGCCGCCGAACGGCGTCCAGTAGCGCACCGACGAGTGCGAGTTGACCGACAGGGCGCCGGCCTCGACCGCCCGGGCGACCCGCAGCGCCCGGCCGACGTCGCGGGTCCAGATGGAGCCGCTCAGGCCGTAGCGGGTGTCGTTGGCGATCCGCACGGCCTCCGCCTCGTCCGCGAACGGCACCACGGACACGACGGGACCGAAGATCTCCTCGGTGAACGCGCGGTCGGTGACCTTGGAGGTCAGCACCGTCGGCGGGAACCAGTAGCCCTTGCCGGACGGGCAGGCGCCCTGCAGGTAGGGGGCGTCGTCGACGAAGCTCCGCACCCGTTCGAGGTGCTCGGCGCTGACCAGCGGGCCCATCTCGGTGGCCTCGTCGAGCGGGTCGCCGACCTTGACGTCGAGCACGGCCCGCGAGAGCCGTTCGAGGAACTCGTCGTAGACCTCGGCCTGGACGAGCAGCCGGGACCGGGCGCAGCAGTCCTGCCCGGAGTTGTCGAAGACGGCGTAGGGGGCGGTCCGCGCCGCCTTCTCCAGGTCCGAGTCGGCGAAGACGATGTTCGCGGACTTGCCGCCGAGCTCCAGCGTGATCCGCTTGACCCGCGCCGCGGCCTTGGCCGCGATCAGCTTGCCCACCTCGGTCGAACCGGTGAACACGATCTTGGCCACGTCCGGATGCTCGACCAGCCGGGCGCCCGCGACCTCCCCTGCCCCAGTGAGAACCTGGAGCACCCCCTCGGGGAGGCCCGCCGCCAGGGCCAGCTCGGCCAGCCTCAGCGCGGTCAGCGGAGTCCACTCGGCGGGCTTGACGATGACCGTGTTGCCCGCGGCGAGCGCCGGGGCGACGCCCCAGCTCGTGATCAGCATCGGGAAGTTCCACGGCACGATGACGCCCACGACGCCCAGGGGTTCCTGGAAGGTGATGTCCACGCCGCCGGGCACCGGGATCTGCTTGCCGTGGTTGCGCTCGGGCGCCCCCGCGTAGAAGTGGAGCACGTCGCGCACGCTGCCCGCCTCCCAGCGGGCGTTGCCGATCGGGTGACCGGCGTTGGCGGTCTCGAGCCGGGCGAGCTCCTCGCCGTGCTCGTCCACCAGGTCCGCGAACCTGCGCAGCAGCCGCGCCCGGTCGCCGGGCGACACCTCGCGCCAGGCCGGGAAGGCCTGCCTGGCACGTTCCACCGCCCGGTCGGCCTCGGCGGCGTCGGCCGGCTCCACTTCGGCGAGGACCCCTTCCGTCGCCGGATTAATGATCTTCATGCTCTTCCGTCACATTCGCTCGAAGCCACGGAACATCTCCCAGTCCGTCACCGCCGCGTCGAACGCGGCCAGCTCCACCCGGGCGTTGTTCGCATAGTGGTCCACCACGTCCTCACCGAACGTGTCGCGCGCCAGCTTCGACCGCTCGAACAGCTCCAGCGCGTCGCGCAGCGTGTGCGGCACGGTCTCGGCGTCCGACGCGTAGGCGTTGCCCTCGTACGGCCCCTCCAGCGCGAGCTCCTCGTCGATGCCGTGCAGCCCGGCCGCGACCAGCGCCGACACCGCGAGGTAGGGATTGACGTCGCCGCCCGGCACCCGGTTCTCGATCCGCAGGGAATGGCCGTGGCCCACCAGGCGCAGCGAGCAGGTGCGGTTGTCGACGCCCCACTTGACCGCGGTCGGCGCGAAGCTGCCGGGGATGTAGCGCTTGTAGGAGTTGACGTTGGGCGCGTACATGAGCGTGAGCTCGCGCATGCGGGCGAGCTGCCCGGCGATGAACCGGGCGCCCAGCTCCGACAGGCCGTGCGGTCCCGAACCGGCCATGACCGGCTCGCCGTCCAGGCTCCGCAGCGAGATGTGGATGTGGCAGGAGTTGCCCTCGCGCTGGTTGGGCTTGGCCATGAAGGTGATCGACCTGCCCTCCTGGGCCGCGATCTCCTTGGCGCCGTTCTTGTAGATGACGTGGTTGTCGCAGGTCGTCAGCGCCTCGTCGTAGCGGAAGGCGATCTCGTGCTGGCCCAGGTTGCACTCGCCCTTGGCCGACTCGACGTACAGCCCGGCGCCCTCCATGTCGCGCCGGATCCGGCGCAGGAGGGGCTCGATGCGGGCGGTGCCGAGCAGGGAGTAGTCGACGTTGTAGAGGTTGGCGGGCGTCAGGTCGCGGTAGCCGCGCTTCCAGGCGTCCTCGTAGCTGTCGTCGTAGACCACGAACTCCAGCTCCGTGCCCACGTACGCGGTCAGCCCGCGCTCGGCCAGCCGGGCGAGCTGGCGGCGCAGGATCTGCCGCGGCGAGGCGGTCACGTCGTCGCCGTTCTCCCAGGTCAGGTCGGCCAGCAGCATGGCCGTGCCCTCCTGCCACGGCACCCGGCGCAGGGTGGACAGGTCAGGCTTCATCACGAAGTCGCCGTAGCCGCGCTCCCATGACGACATCGCGTACCCCGCGACGGTGTTCATGTCGACGTCCACGGCGAGCAGGTAGTTGCAGCCCTCGGAGCCGTGGTGGAGCACCTCGTCGAGGAAGTAGCGGGCCGACAGGCGCTTGCCCTGCAGCCTGCCCTGCATGTCGGTGATCGCCAGCAGGACCGTGTCGATCGTGCCGGCCTGGATTTCGGAGCGGAGTTCCTCGACTGACAGGCCCACGGACGCCTCTTCCCTCGAAAAAGTCTGGAATCAGACCATTGGAGGCATGCAAGCACCGTCGGCGGCTGCTGTCAATGGGGCCACACCGCAGGATGCTTTTAACCCGATTGTCACATTTGCGGACTTGACGTGCGGTCGCCGGGGGCGAAGCATCGCCGCCAAAGAGTTATGGTCCGACCGTAGCCCATTGGAATGGTCCAATGGCTGCGGTCGGCCCTTGCCCGGAGGTGGCAACGCGGTGGACAGCAAACGACACGTCCATGGGGTCGACTACGAGAAGGTCTCATCCGACTATCTGGAGAAGCGCAAGCTCCAGCAGGGCGCCGCCGGGTGGGTGCTGCTCGCCGGGCTGGGAGTGGCGTACGTCATCTCCGGCGACTTCGCGGGCTGGAACTTCGGCCTGGAGCAGGGTGGTTGGGGGGGCCTGCTCATCGCCACCGTGCTGATGGCGATCATGTACACCTGCATGGTGCTGGGACTTGCCGAGATGTCGGCGAGCATTCCCGTCACCGGAGCGGGCTACGGCTTCGCCCGGCGCGCCCTCGGGCCGCTCGGCGGGTTCGCCACCGGAGTGGCCATCCTGATCGAGTACGCCGTGGCGCCCGCTGCCATCGCCGTCTTCATCGGCGGCTACGTCGAGGCGCTCGGCCTGTTCGGGCTCACCAGCGGCTGGCCGGTCTACCTGGCCGCATACGTGATCTTCGTCGGCCTGCACCTGTGGGGTGTCGGCGAGGCGCTCAAGGTGATGTTCGTGATCACCGGCATCGCGATGGTGGCGCTGATCGCCTTCACGGTCGGCATGATCCCGAAGTTCGACCCGTCCCGGCTGTTCGACATCGTGCCGACCGACGCGCCCGGGGCCAGCACGTTCCTGCCGTTCGGCGCCTTCGGCGTCTGGGCCGCGATCGTGTACGCCATCTGGTTCTTCCTGGCGATCGAGGGCGTGCCGCTGGCCGCTGAGGAGGCCCGCGACCCCAAGCGCGACATGCCCAAGGGCATCATCGCCGGCATGGTGGTCCTGCTGGTGACGGCGGCGTTCATGCTGCTGCTGGCCCCCGGGGGCGGTGGCTCGAAGGCCATGGCCGGCAGCGACAGCCCGCTGCCCGAGGCGGTCAGGATCGCCTACGGCGGCGACAACTTCCTGGGCGACTTCGTCAACTACGTGGGCCTGGCCGGGCTCATCGCCAGCTTCTTCTCGATCATCTACGCCTACTCGCGGCAGCTCTTCGCCCTGTCCCGCGCCGGGTACCTGCCGCGCTGGATGTCGGTCACGGGCAAGCGGCGCACGCCGTACCTGGCGCTGATCGTCCCCGGCACGGTGGGCTTCCTGCTCGCGGCGGTCACCGAGGCGGGCAACCTGATGATCCAGATCGCGGTCTTCGGCGCGACGATCTCGTACGTGCTGATGATGCTGTCGCACATCGTGCTCCGCAGGCGCGAGCCGGGCATGGAGCGCCCGTACCGCACGCCGGGCGGCGTGGTCACCACCGGCATCGCGCTGGTGCTCGCGCTGGCCGCGGTCGTCGCGGTCTTCCTGGTCGACCTCGTCGCCGCGCTCTGGGTGGCGGGCATCTTCGTGGCCGCGCTGGCGTACTTCTGGTTCTACAGCCGGCACCGCCTGGTCGCGAACGCGCCGGAGGAGGAGTTCGAGGCCATCGAGCGCGCCGAGTCCGAACTGGCGTGACCTGGGCATGCGCCTGATTGGGCTAGGGTCAGGCCATTGGCGGACCGAGGCCGTCGGCGGACCGATGGCCTGACCCCGAGGACGACGTGGACGAGTCAGCGCGGCCTGGCGAGGTGACGAGGGGCGACAGCGCGCGCCCCGGAGCGACCATGGGCGAGTTGACCGTGCTGCGGCCGGTGCGAGCCGGCAACGCCTTCGAGGAGACGGTCGAGCGCCTCCTCCAGGTGATCAAGCTGGGCGTCGTGGCGCCGGGGGAGAAGCTCCCGCCCGAACGCGAGCTCGCCGCACGGCTCGGCATCAGCCGGGTCACCCTGCGCGAGGCCATCCGCGCCCTGCAGGACTCGGGCTTCCTGGACGTGCGGCGGGGCCGCTACGGCGGCGCGTTCGTCATCTACAAGCCGCCCGCGCCGGGCGCCGGGCGGGTGCGCAAGATCGCGGCCGACATGGGCGCGGCCGACCTGGCCGACGCGCTGACCTTCCGGATGGCCGTGGAGTGCGGCGCGGCCGGGGTGCTGGCCGCCGCCGACCTCACGGCCGATCAGCGGGCGCTGCTCCGCGGCCGGCTGGTGGACCTGGACGAGGCCAGGATCGAGGACTACCGGCGCCTCGACACGGCCTTCCACCTGTCCATCGCCGAGCTCACCGGCTCCCCGCTGCTGGCCGCGGCCTGCGCGGACGCCCGCCTGCGCGTCAGCGACCTGCTGAACGCGATCCCGATGCTGCATGTGAACCTCGACCACACCGCCACCCAGCACCGGGCGATCGTCGCGGCCATCCTGGCGGGAGACCCGGACGCCGCCCGCCGCGCGGTCGCCGAACACCTGGCGGGCACGGCCGCGCTCCTGCGCGGGTTCCTGGCATAACTCCTAGACGCCGTACGGCCTCGGACGCCGGTGACGGCTTGCGAGCCGCCGCGCCCTCCTTATAGTTTGGATTCAAACGAGATGGGGAGGCCTGAGATGGACTTGGCGCGCTGGCTGGGCGAGGCGGTCTCCTCGATCGAGCGGTGGAAGAGGGAGTACGGCGCCTTCGACGTGCACCCTTCCCTCCAGGTGAGCGACGAACGGGTGGGTGAGGCGCTCGGCCGCCTCGCCGGGCGGCTGCGCGACAACTACCCCTTCTTCCATCCACGCTACGCCGGGCAGATGCTCAAGCCGCCGCACCCGGCCGCCATCGTCGGCTACGTCGCCGCCATGCAGATCAACCCGAACAACCACGCCCTCGACGGCGGGCCCGCCACCGCGGACATGGAGAAGGAGCTCGTCTCCCGCCTGGCGACCATGTTCGGATACCGGGAGCACCTGGGCCATCTCACCAGCAGCGGCACGATCGCCAACCTGGAGGCGCTCTTCGTCGCCAGGGAGACCCACCCGGGCAAGGCCGTGGCGTTCAGCGCCGCGAGCCACTACACGCACGCCCGGATGTGCGGCCTGCTCGGCATGGAGGGCAGGCCGGTCCCCGCCGACGGCGCCGGGCGGATGGACCTGGACGCGCTGGCCGACCAGCTGAGCACCGGCGAGATCGGCACGGTCGTGGCCACCACCGGCACCACCGGGCTGGGCGCGGTCGACCAGGTGCACGAGATCGTCCCGCTGGCCCGCCGACACGGCGCGCGGGTGCACGTGGACGCGGCCTACGGCGGCTTCTTCACCCTGCTGGCCGCCGAGGGCAGCCCCGAGCCGATCGACCCGCTTCCGTGGCGGGCCGTCGCGGAGGCCGACTCGATCGTGGTGGACCCGCACAAGCACGGCCTCCAGCCGTACGGGTGCGGCGCGGTCCTCTTCCGCGACCCCGCCGCCGGCCGGTTCTACGTGCACGACTCGCCTTACACCTACTTCACCTCCGACGAGCTCCACCTGGGTGAGATCAGCCTGGAGTGCTCGCGCGCCGGAGCCGCCGCAGCGGCGCTCTGGCTCACCTTCGAGCTGCTGCCGCCCACCCCAGAAGGGCTGGGCCGGGTCCTCGCGGCCGGGCGGCGGGCGGCGGTCCGCTGGGCCGAGCTGATCGAATCGTCGCGGGTGCTGGAGCTCTACCAGCGCCCGGAGCTCGACATCGTCGCCTGCTACCCCGCCGAGCCCACCCTGAGCGCCGTGGACGCGGCGGCGCGGCGCGTCATGGAGGAGGGCATGCGCGACCCCGCCGACCCGGTGTTCCTCAGCGTGCTGCGGGTGAGCGCCGACGAGATGGCCCGCCGCGCGCCGCACGTGATCGCCGACGCGGACGGCACGAGGGTGCTGCGCAGCGTGCTCATGAAGCCCGAGGAGGAGACCTACCTCGGCACGCTGCACGCGCGAGTCGAGTCGCTGGCCCGTGAGGCCCTGTCCGCCGCCTGACCACTCGGCGGGGCTCGTACCATCGAGTTCTGAGGTCATGGCGAACTGGTTCGAGCAGAGCATCATCGCGACGGGACGGCTGCCGCTGTTCTGCTACTTCGTCGCGCTCATCGGAGCCTTCATCGCCACCCGCGTCAACGTCCGGCTGATCAGGGCCAAGGTCGGCTGGTTCCGCAACGTCAGCGTGGGCGAGATGCACATCCACCACGTGGTCTTCGGCGTGGTCCTCATGCTCGTCGGCGGCGTCACCGGGTTAATCGTGTCGTCCGCGTCCCAGGCGGGCTACGCCGTCGCGGCCTCCGTCTTCGGGGTCGGCTCGGCGCTGGTGCTCGACGAGTTCGCGCTGATCCTGCACCTGCACGACGTCTACTGGGAGGAGGAGGGGCGCACCTCCGTCGACGCGGTGTTCATCGCGGTCGCCGTCACGGGCCTGCTGCTCATCGGGTTCCGCCCGCTGACCTGGGACTACGGCACCCCGGTCAGCCCGGCCGCGCTGATCGTGGCCAACCTGCTGCTGGCTGTCGTCACGCTGCTCAAGGGCAAGATCTGGACGGGCATGGTCGGGCTGTTCGTGCCGGTGCTGCTGGTCGTCGGCGCGATCCGGCTGGCGCGGCCGGGCTCCCCGTGGGCCCACTGGTTCTTCGCCGGGCGGTCGCCGCGCAAGATGGCCAAGGCCATCCACCGGGAGGAGCGGTGGCGGCGGCCGGTGATCACGGCCAAGATCGCCTTCCAGGAGTTCCTCTCGGGGCGGCACGACCTGCCGTCCACGCGGCGTGGCCGTCGGCATACTTGAGACATGTCGCCGCTGCTCTCCGCCGTGCTTCCCGTCGCCGAGCGCCACGGGCTGGTGCTCGCGGGCGGCCACGCCCTGGCGGCCCACGGGCTCACCGAACGTCCCGGTGAGGGCATCGACTTCGTCACCGACACGCCCCGGGCCCCGGTGGTCCCGGCGGACGTGGCGGAGGCGGCGGCGGGCGTGGTGCGTGACCTGCGGGAGGAGGGCCTGGAAGCGTCGGTCGCCGAGGTCACGCCGCGGGTGGCACGCCTCGCCGTCACGGAGCCGGTGACGGGGGAGTGCCGCGAGGTCGCCCTGCACCGCGAGGCGCTCCAACGGCCGCCGATCACGCGGGACGGGCGGCGGCTGCTCGACCTGGACGACGCGCTCGGCATGGCGATGCGCGCGCTGCACGATCGCGGCCTGGCCGGTGACCTGGCCGCCGTGGCCGCCGCGGCCGGGCTGCGCTCGTTCCGCGACCTCGAATCCCTGGCCAGGCCGTACACCGACGACTTCTCCATGGCCGAGCTGGCCATGCGGCTGGAGTTCGCCGAGCTGATGCCCGACGAGGCGTTCGAGAGGTGCGGCCTGGAGCCGGGGCGGGCAGGCGGCGTCCGCGCGTTCGCCCGCGCGTGGGCGGAGGACATCAAGCAGCGGCGCGCCGAAGACGGCGACGCCGACTACGACGACCCCGACCTGCCCGCCGTCGACTGACAGGCGCCCCCTACCCGTAGTACCGCGGAGCCACGCGAGAAGTGCACTCCCCAGCGTGAGGTGGGCCAGCGGGCGTGATCAATAACTTCGGTACCCGGACCACGACCGGCTCCAGGTACGGAAGGACATTTCGCCCATGGCGTCCCGCCCGCGCAGGCACCGCCCGCGCCGCGCCCTGCTGTCCGCGCTCGTCACCGCATCGGTGGCCGCGCCGCTGTCCGGCGCGGCGAGTTCCGCGGCCGTCCCTGCTCCCGTCCCGGCCGCGCTTCCCCCGATGCCGGCCATGACCCCGCCCGCCCT
>NZ_QNFZ01000033.1 GCF_003313395.1 Nonomuraea lactucae
TGGCCGCGGGCGCGGCCAGGCTGCTGCTGCGCGGCCTGCGGCCCGGCACGTATCCGCGCGGCGGCGCCACCCACCTGCGGCTCTGGTTCGCCGAGCAACTCGCCGCCGGGCTGGGCGTCGGCGGCCTGGCCATGGCGCCCTGGATCACCTACTACGCCAGGGCGCTCGGCGCCCAGGTGGGCCAGGACGCCGACCTGCACACGCTGCCGCCGATCACCGGCATGCTCAGGCTGGGCAAGGCCGCCGCGATCGAGCCGGAGGTCGACCTGTCCGGCTACTGGCTGGACGGTGATCTGCTCAGGGTCGGCGACATCAGGGTGGGGGCCGGCGCCACCGTCGGCGCCCGCTCGACCCTCCTTCCCGGCACCCGCATCGGCAAGAACGCCCAGATCGCGCCGGGCTCCTCGGTGAGCGGTCCCGTCCCGGGCGGGCAGCGCTGGGCGGGCGCGCCGGCCGTACGGAAGGGCAAGGCGACGGCATGGCCGGGGGAACGGCCGGCCCGCTACCGCCGCTGGAGCGTGTTCTACGGCCTGTCGGCGTTGGTGCTCAGCCTGATCCCGCTGGTCGCGGCGCTGCCGGGAGTGGCAGTCCTGCTCTCCATGGGCGTGGCCGCGGTGCCGCTCGCCACCGTCGCGTCGATGGCGGCCATGGCGCTGCTCCTGCTGGTGTCCGTGCGGCTGCTCGCGCTCGGCCTGCGCCCGGGCACCCACCCCGTCCACAGCCGTACGGCATGGCAGGCCTGGGCCACCGAGCGGCTCATGGCCATGGCGCGGGTGTGGCTGTTCCCGCTGTACGCCAGCGCGTTCACGCCCTCGTGGCTGCGCGCGCTCGGCATGACCGTGGGACGCGACGTGGAGCTGTCCACGGTGCTCGCGCTGCCGTCGATGACCGCCGTCGGCGACGGCGCGTTCCTGGCCGACGACACCAAGGTCGCGCCGTACGAACTGGCGGGCGGCTGGATGCGCCTCGACCACGTGCGTATCGGCAAGCGGGCGTTCGTCGGCAACTCCGGCATGACCGCGCCCGGCCGCAAGGTGCCCAAGGACGGGCTGGTCGGCGTGCTGTCCGCCGCGCCGAGGAAGGCCAAGGCAGGCAGTTCCTACCTGGGGATGCCGCCGGTCAAACTGCGCAGGACCGCCCAGAGCGCTGACAGCAGCCGCACCTACGACCCGCCGCGCCGGCTCAAGGTGGCCCGCGCGCTGGTCGAGCTCTGCCGGGTGGTCCCGGCGATGATGACGGCGGGGCTGGCCGTGCTCGTGGTCATGACGATCCTGTGGATCGCGCGGGCGGCCGGGTTCGGTGTGGCCGTCCTGCTCGGCGGGTTCGTCCTGGCCGGCGCGGGGTTCGCCGCGGCCGCCGTCGCGGTGGTCGCCAAGTGGGCGCTGATGGGCAGGATCCGGGCGGGCGACCGCCCGCTGTGGAGCTCCTTCGTGTGGCGCAACGAGCTGGCTGACAACTTCATCGAGGTGCTGGCCGCGCCGTGGTTCGCCACCCCATGGCTCGGCACGGCGGCGCTGAACGCCTGGCTGCGCGCCCTCGGCGCCAAGGTCGGCCGCGGCGTGTGGTGCGAGACGTACTGGCTGCCGGAGATCGATCTGGTCAGCCTGGGCGACGGCGCCTCGGTCAACCGGGGCTGCGTGCTCCAGACCCACCTGTTCCACGATCGCGTGATGAGCATCGATACAGTCGAGCTGGCTGAGGGTTCCACGCTCGGCCCGCACGGGGTGGTGCTGCCCGCGGCCACGGTCGGGAGCAACACCACGATCGGCCCCGCTTCCCTGGTGATGCGCGGCGAGTCGCTGCCCGCCCGGACCCGGTGGTACGGCAACCCGGTCGCCGCATGGCACAGGGCCGCATGACGGACGTCGATGGGAGGACAGTGGCACCGGGCACCCGCTACTTTCCGGAACGCGGCGACTACTCGTACGACGTCAGGCACTACGACCTGGAGCTGGACTACCGGCCGGGCCCCAACAGGCTCGCGGGCACCGCGCGGCTGACCGCGGTGGCCGTCGAGCCGCTCAACCAGGTGCGGCTGGACTTCGGCCCGTTCCGCATCGGCCAGGTGCTCGTCAACGGGGAGCGGGCCCGCTTCGCGCAGCAGGGCCACAAGCTCCGCGTCACCCCCGGCCGCTGGCTGGCGGAGGGCAGGGCGTTCACGCTCGAGGTCCGCTACAGCGGCAACCCGCGGCCCGTGTCCAGCCCGTGGGGCGGGCTCGGCTGGGACCAGCTGGAGGACGGCGCCCTCGTGGCCAGCCAGCCGATCGGGTCGTCCTCCTGGTTCCCGTGCAACGACCGGCCGTCGGACAAGGCGACCTACCGGATCGCGGTGACGACGGCCTCGCCGTACACGGTCGTGTGCAACGGGCAGCTGGTGTCCACCAGCCGGTCGGGTTCGCGCACGACCTGGGAGTTCCGCGAGAGCGCGCCCATGGCGCCCTACCTGGCGAGTGTGCAGATCGGCCGCTACCACCTCGCCGAGCTGCCGGGACTGGTGCCGCAGCGGCTGGCTGCGCCCGCCGGGCTGCTGACCCGCGCCCGGCCGGCCCTGGGGCGCCAGGACCAGATGATGCGGGTGTTCACCGAATGGTTCGGCCCTTACCCGTTCGCGGACTACACCGTGGTCGTGACGGAGGACGAGCTGGAGATCCCCATCGAGGCGCAGGGCATGTCGATCTTCGGGGCCAACCACCTGGAGGGTGAGGAGCGGCTGGTCGCGCACGAGCTGGCGCACCAGTGGTTCGGCAACAGCCTCACGCTGTCGCACTGGCGTGACATCTGGCTGCACGAGGGGTTCGCGGCCTACGCCGAGTGGCTGTGGTCGGAGGAGTCGGGCGGCGAGCCTGCCGAGGCGCACGCCAGGCGCTGGCACAGCAGGCTCTTGACGAGGCCGCGCGACTTCGTGCTGGCCGACCCGGGGGTGAAGCGGCTGTTCGACGACCGCGTCTACAAGCGTGGCGCCCTCACGCTGCACGCGCTGCGCCGCGTCCTCGGGGATCCGGCGTTCCGGTCGGTGCTGCGCGAATGGACCGACCTGTACCGGTACGGCGTCATCACGACCGGTCGCTTCACCGAGCTCGCCGGCCGGTACGCGCCCGAGCCGCTGGATGCCTTCTTCATGTCCTGGCTCTACACCGAACCCCTGCCACCGCTGTAACAGGCGGCGAGCAGGCGACGGGCGAAGGCGGAGCACTCCTCCCGCATGTCCGAGGGCTCGACGATGGAGAAGTCGGCGTCCAGGAAGGCGAGGTTGAGGACGAGCCACTCCCAGGAGTCGAGCCAGACGGTGACGTGGGTCTCCCGATCATCGACGCGCTGGATCTGAGCGTCCTGATACTTCAACGCGTCCGCGACCTCGTGCGGCTCCGCCCTCACGGCCAGCCGGACGCGTCGACGTTCCCTGTTCAGGCCCTGCCGGAGGTACGCGAGGGCGGTGCCGGCCGGTAGCTCACGGGGGGAGTGGCGGACACCGGTGCGTGCGAGGCCGCGGACGCGGTCGATGCGGAACACCCGCCAGTCGCTCCTGTCCAGGTCCCAGCCCAGCAGGTACCAGCGCAGATGCAGGTGGACCTGCCGGTGCGCCTCCACCCGCCGCCGGGCCGCGTTCCTGTGCTTGTCCGTGTAGTCGAACGACACGATCTCTCGACCGGCGATCGCCTCGGCGAGGCCGGCCAGGAGCTCGGCGTTCACGCTGGGCGCGCGTTGCCCGCCGGTCTCCAGGCCGGCCCGGAGCGCCGCCGCGCGTGGACGCAGCCGCGCGGGGAGGAACTGGTCGAGTTTGCCGTAGGCGCGGGTGGCCGCGTCGTCGAGGGTCCCGTCCTCGTCGGACCGCGCGGAGGCGAGAGTGGCGAGACCGAGCAACGCCGCGATCGCCTCGTCGTCGTCCAGGACGAGCGGAGGCATCGTCCGGCCCGCCACCAGCCGGTAGTAACCGCCGGGTCCGGGCTGTGTCTCGACGGGATACCCGTAGCCCCGCAGCCGCTCGACGTCGCGGCGGACGGTACGCGGGCTGACCGCCAGCCGGGAGGCCAGCTCCTGCCCGCTGAACGGCCGGCCCGTCTGCAGGGTCGACAGCAGTGCCAGCATGCGTTCGGTCACATCGGCCATGGCTTCATCATGCGCGCGATCGCGGTCAATATCCGGCCACATCTGGTCCTAGCGTCGGGAGCATGGTGAAGCGCAGTGTCTCCATCAGGGGCGCCCGTACGAACAACCTCCGCTGTCTGGACGTGGAGATCCCCCGCAACCGCCTCGTCGTCTTCGCGGGCCTGTCGGGTTCGGGCAAGTCATCGCTGGTCTTCGACACGATCGCGGCGGAGGCCGGTTACCAGCTCAACGACACCTTTCCGCCGTTCACGCGGAACCGGCTCCCGAAGTGGACACGCCCCGACGTGGATCACATCGACGGGCTCTCGCCGGTGGTGGTGATCGACCAGCGGCGGATCGGCGGCAACGCGCGCTCCACGGTCGGCACGATCACCGATGCCTGGACCTACCTGCGGCTGCTGTACTCGCGACTCGGCGAGCCCCATGTGGGCGAGTCGAACCACTTCTCGTTCAACGACCCGGCCGGGATGTGTCCGAGGTGCTCGGGACTCGGCGAAGTCATCGCCGCCGCCGTCGACCGCTTCCTCGACCTGGACAAGTCACTCCAGCAGGGCGCGATCCGGCTCCCGGGCTTCGGCGACGGCGGATACTGGTACTCCCAGTACGCCGGCATCGGCACCTTCAGCCCGGACACGCCGCTGCGCGACTGGAGCCAGGACGAGCGGAACGCCCTGCTCCACGGCGGCGAGGCGGCGGCACGGTTGGGGCGCAGGCCGCCCAAGGACTACGAGGGAGTCGTCGAGCGATTCGAGCGGATCTATCTGCGCACCTCGGACGACATGTCCGAGCGCAAGCAGGAGACGATCCGCCGGTTCACCCGGTCCGAGGTCTGCCCGGACTGCGGCGGGGACCGGCTCAACGAGCGGTCCCGCTCCGCCACCGTGCTGGGACGCACGATCGGCGAGATGTCCCGCCTCGAAGTCGCCGAGCTCGGCGAGCTCGTCCGGGGTATCGACGCGCCGCACGTCGCCCCCGTGGTGACCGCGCTGGTCTCCAGGCTCGACGCCATGGACGCCATCGGGCTGGGCTACCTCGCCCTGGCTCGCGCGACCACGACACTGTCGGGCGGCGAGTCCCAGCGCATCAAGATCGTGAAACATCTCGGCTCCAGCCTCACCGAGATGATCTACGTGTTCGACGAGCCCACGGTCGGGCTCCATCCCACCGACGTCGAGTCCGTGACGAGGCTGCTCGGGCAACTGCGTGACAGCGGCAACAACGTCCTCGTCGTGGAGCACGACCCCGCCGTGATGGCGGTCGCCGACCAGATCATCGAGATCGGACCCGACGCCGGAGCCGACGGAGGCCGGCTCGTCTTCCAGGGCACCTTCGAGGAGCTCCGGCACGCGGACACGCACACCGGTCGCGCGATCTCCCGGCGCCGGCCCGGCAGGCGGACTCCGCGTACCGTCAAGGGGGCGATCAGGATCACCGAGGCGGCCCGCAACAACCTGCGGCGCGTCACCCTCGACATTCCGGTCGGCGTGATGACCGTCCTCACCGGTGTCGCGGGCTCCGGAAAGTCCAGCCTCGCCGCCGAGCTGGCCGAGCAGCACGACGTCACGGTCATCGACCAGAGGCCGGTCAGCACCAACCGCCGGTCCACCCCCATCACCTACACCGGCATCGCGCCGGCCATCCGCAAGCTGTTCGCCAGGCGCAACGGCGTTCCCGCCGCCCTGTTCAGCGCGAACTCCGAGGGAGCCTGCCCGGGGTGCGGAGGGCTCGGGATCGTCTATACCGACCTGGCGTTCATGGACGGCCAGGAAGTCGTCTGCGAAGCATGCCAGGGGCGGCGCTTCACGTCCGAGGTGCTCGCCCACACCGTCGAGGGCCTGTCCATAGCCGATGTCGAGGCTCTCTCCGTCGACGAGGCCAGGCGTCGGCTGCCCGACAAGAGCATCGCCAGGGCTCTCCGGCACCTGTCGGAGGTCGGCCTCGGCTACCTCGGGCTGGGCCAGTCGCTCACCACCCTCTCCGGAGGCGAGTGCCAGCGGGTGAAGATGGCCAAGGAACTGCGCGACACCGAACAGCCCGCCACGTACCTGCTCGACGAACCCACCACCGGCCTGCATCCCAGCGACATCGGCACCCTGCTCCACGTCCTGGACACGCTGGTGGAGCAAGGCCACACCGTCGTGGTGATCGAGCACCATTTGGACGTCGTCCGCCACTCCGACTGGTTGATCGACTTGGGGCCGGGGCCCGGCAGGCATGGCGGGACCGTTCTCTACGAGGGCCCCGTCTCGGAGTACACGCAGGACGCCGGCACGCCGACGGCACGCGCCCTCGCCGCCGACGATGGGACGGGCCGCCCGGACCTCCAGTCGTATGCTGGTCCAGCATGGACGTGCTGAGCAGCCGCATCTTGCTACGGCCCGGCGATCCCGAACGGAGCCGCCGCTTCTACGCCCACTCTCTCGGTCTGGCGGTGTACCGGGAGTTCGGGCCGGCGGATCAGCCGGGCGTGGTGTTCTTCCTGGGCCAGGGGTTTCTGGAGGTCTCCGGGCGCTCCGACGCCCCGGCGGCCGGGGGTGAGCTGTCGATCTGGTTGCAGGTACGGGACGTGCGGCGCGAGGAGGAGCGGCTGCGGCGTGAGGGCGTCACCGTGCTGCGGGAGGCGCGGCTCGAACCCTGGGGCCTGATCGAGATGTGGGTGGCCGATCCCGACGGTCATCGCATCGTTCTGGTGGAGGTTCCGCCCGGCCATCCCCTGCGCCGCGACCCACGCTGAAAGCGCTGAGCGGCCATTGACAGGACGACGACACGATACGTAGGTTTCCACTTATCGCACGCTTCAACCTATTATCGAACAGCGAGGTGCGTGCCATGGCGTACACGCTGCCGACGTACGAATTCCGGCGCCCGCCGGAGCTGGACGGCTACCCCGGGACGCACCCCGTGGTCATCGCCGGCGGCGGCCTCACGGGGCTGACCCTCGCCGCGGATCTCGGGCTCCGGGGGGTTCCGGTGGTCCTGCTCGACGAGGACGACACCGTCGGTGTCCGGGGAGCCAGCAGCCGGGGGATCTGCTACGCCCGCAAGTCCCTGGAGGTCTTCGATCGGCTCGGGATCGCCGAAAAGATCCGCGAGAAGGGAGTCACCTGGTCGGTGGGGCGGACGCTGTCGGGTGACGACGAGGTCTACTCCTTCGACCTCGGAACCGATTCGCACTCCGTGTTCCCGCCGTTCGTCAACATCCAGCAGTTCCACGTCGAGGCCTTTCTCGTGGATCGCATCCTGCGGATGCCGAACGTCGACCTTCGCTGGCGTTCGCGCGTCACCGGCATCGATCAGGACGAGGACCAGGTGCGGTTCACGGTCGACACACCCGCGGGGCCGTACCGGCTCGCGGCCGAATGGGCGATCGACGCCACGGGAGCCGGGAGCCCGATCCGCGATTGGCTCGGCCTCGACAGCCACCCCGACCTCTCGGCCGATCGCTGGTGCATATCGGATATCCGCTTCAAGGACGACCGTCCGCCGGAGCGGCTCACCTGGGTCGACGCCCGGTTCAACGAGGGCCGCGGCGTCTGGCTGCACATGATGGCCGACGACGTCTGGCGCGTCGACTTCCAGATGAGTCCGGACTGCGATCCCGCGGAGGTGAGCCGTCCCGAGGTCGTCGAGGCTCGGCTGCGGGCCATGTTCGGCGCTGATCTGGAGTTCGACGTCGTGTGGATCGGCCCGTACCACTACCGTTCGGCTCTCGTCGACAGGATGCGCGTCGGACGGGTCTTCCTGGCGGGCGACGCCGCCCATGTCGTGAGCCCGTTCGGGGCCCGTGGCGGCAACACGGGAATCCAGGACGCCGAGAACCTCGGCTGGAAGCTGCACCAGGTGCTGGAGGGACGGGCCGACGCCTCGATCCTCGACAGCTATCACGAGGAACGTCACTCCACGGCCGTCCGCAATCTCGAGGTCACCCGACGCTCGGCGCGTTTCCTCGCTCCGCGCAGCGCCGCCGAGAGAGCCGTGCGCGACGCCACCCTGGCGCTGGCCCGACACCACGAGTTCGCCCGCCTCCTGGTCAACACCGGCCGCATGTCGGCGCCCGTCCCCTATCCGGCCAGCCAATGGCTGGGAGATCAGGGCGGCCTGCCGGTCCAGAGCTGCGCTGTCGGCCGACCCGATGGGTGGCGTGGATCACTGACGCGGCTCGGACGGGACGGGCGCTGCTTCCTCGCCCTGGCCTTCTCGCTGGACGCGGCCGAGATCGCGTCGATCGAACGGGACCTCGCGGGACTTCCTGTCGTGGTCGAGAGCGTCGGTGGATCACTGCTGGACGTGGACGGCGGCCTGGCCGCGCAACTGGCCCCCGAGCCGGGCGACCTCTGGATCCTGCGCCCTGACCTGTACGTGCTCGCCCGGTGCGTCGACTCCGCGCAAGCTCGTCACGCGGTGCTCGCGGGGTTGGGACGGGCACGGCAGCACCCTCGGAGCGTCGAGAGCGGCACGCCCAGCGCGTCGCCGGTCGCCACCCTGCCCGGGCTGGCGGATCCGGATCGGTTCACCGAGGAGGTCGTGCGCGCGCACGAGAACCTCACCGACGACCAGAGCGCGCGCCTCGACGCCGCGCTGGTGATGGTGCTGGCCGACCAGATCGGGGACGCCGAGGTGCTGAGCCGGTCGATCGCCGCGGCGCGCCGGGCGATCAGCGGAGCGGCGGAGGCGAAGGAGTGACCACCCGCGAACTGATGCAGGTGCCCATGGGCGCCGGCTCCACCGCGGCGGAGGTCTACTCCGGGATCGCGCGCATGGCCGGCGTTCTGTGGTGCGCGCGGGTACGCGCCCGGGAGGGCCGGCGGGCGGACACGGCTGTCGTCGTGGTGCACCCGTCCTCCAACTTCCTGGGCCATTACGCCCTGGAGTCCTGGGCCGCGCTCGGAGTCGACGCGATCGCGATGACCACCCGCTACCTCGGCAACGACTCGGTGCTGCTGCTCGAGAACTGCGTGCTCGACGTGGGTTCGGTCGTACGGCACCTCAAGCGGGAGGGGTACGAGAGGGTCGTGCTCGTCGGCAACTCGGGCGGAGGCGGACTGGTATGCCTCTACCAGTCGCAGGCCGTCAAACCCACGATCACCGCCTCACCAGGTGGCGGCGGGCCCGATCTCACCACCGCCGAGCTCATCCCGGCCGACGCCCTGGTCATGCTCATGGCGCACCCTGGACGGGCCAATCTGCTGGTGGAGTGGCTCGACCCGGCGATCCGCGACGAGCACGACCCCTTCGACCGGGACGCCGGACTCGACATGTTCGACCCTCGGCACTCCGTCCCCTACGACCGGGACTGGCTCGCGGCCTACCGTGCCGCCCAGGTCGCCCGGGGTGAGCGGATCACCGCGTGGGTCCTCGACCGGCTGGCCGTCCTGGACGGCCGGGACGGCCGGGACGGCCCGGCGGATCTTCCGTTCAGCGTTCACGGCACCTGCGCGGATCCGCGGCACCTCGACCTGACCATCGACGCCTCCGACCGCGCGATCGGCACGCTCTGGGGCCCGGCCAGGGCGGCGAACATGCAGCCCACCACGCTCGGCCACCTGACGAGCCTCCGGTCCTGGCTCTCCCAGTGGTCGTTGAGGACGTCCAACGGCGACGGTCCCAGGCTGCTGAGAGAGACCACGCACCCGGTCCACGTCATCTACGGAACCGCGGACCAGGGCTGTTTCCCCTCACATGCCTATCAGCTGTACGAGGCCGTACCGCATGACACCAAGCGGCTGACACCCATCGCCGGAGGCAGGCACTACCTGAACGGCCAGCCCGAGCTGATCACTCAGATGGCCGAGGCGCTGATCGGATGGACTCGAGAGGTTCTGTGAGGAGCACGATGGCGACAGCCTTCGCATCATCGACCGACACACACGACAGGGAAGACGTCCTGGAGGAGCTGGCCGACGGCGTCTACGCCCTGACCGCCGGTGGTGACCCCAACGTGGGCGCCATCGAGGGTGAGGACTTCGTCGTCTGCTTCGACGCCCGGGCCACTCCCCTGATGGCACGACGGTGGATCGACCGGCTGCGCCGGCACACGGACAAGCCCATCAGGCATCTGGTCCTGTCGCACTATCACGCGGTGCGCACCCTGGGCGCGAGCGCCTTCGAGGCGCAGAACATCATCGCCCACACCGAGACGGGCCGGCTGATCGCCGAGCGGGGCCGGCAGGATTGGGACTCCGAGTTCGCCCGGCTGCCCCGCCTGTTCAAGGGGCACGAGGAGATCCCCGGGCTCACCCGGCCGACGCTGACCTTCGCCGATCACCTGTCGATCGACCTCGGTGGTGACCGCGGAACGCTGGAGCTGTCCTGGCTCGGCCGTGGACACACCTCCGGCGACATCGTGGCCTGGCTGCCCAGGCACCGGATCCTGTTCGCCGGCGACCTGGTAGAGAACGGCTCAGCCGTCTACACGGGTGACGCCTACCATCGCGAGTGGATCACGACCACCCTCGACCGGGTGGACCGTCTGGGCCCCGACGTCCTCGTCGGCGGGCGCGGCCACGTGGCGCGCTCGGCCGCCGAAGCCGGAGCGGCGATCGCCTCGACGCGAGCCTTCGTGAGCACCCTGTTGCGGACCGTCGAGGGAGTGCTTCGGCGCGGCGGTTCCCCGCGCGACGCCTACCAGGCCGCGACGGAGGAGCTGGCACCGGCCTACGGCCATCTCCCCGTGTTCCGGCACGTCATGGTGTTCGACACGCAACGGGCCTGGGAGGAGCTCGTCGGCGAGCAGCCACGGGTATGGACCGCGGCGCGCGATCGAGAGGTATGGGATCACATGACCGGATGACACCGGCGACGGCGACCGTGAGATGCCCGGGAGGCGCCCTTCGGAGACAATCTGTCTGACGGAAGCCGATAATGGGGGCACCGATGACAGAGCAAGATGCCAGACCAGGCGAGATCGCCCAGACGCTCGACCGTGGGCTGCAGATCCTGGAATGTCTGGGTGGCCGGTCCGGCGGTCTGTCCGTGGCGGAGGTGGCCGAAGCGATCGGCGTGCACCGTTCGATAGCGGCACGTCTGCTGACCACGCTTGATCGCCGGGGATACGTCGAGCGGCGCCGGGGGAGATACTCCCTCGGGTTCACCTTGCTGTCGCTGGCCCGCATGTCGTCGGCCGGCATCACCGCCGTGGCCATGCCCCTGCTGGAGGAGACCGCCGAGAAGTTCGACGTCACCTCGGTCCTGCACGTCGTCGACGGCGAGGAGGCCGTGACTCTCGCATCGGTGGAGTCACCGCGCGCGACCTTTCACATCGGACTGCGGGTCGGGGCCCGCACTCCCCTGAACGTCGCCGCGCACGGACTCGCCATCCTGGCGGGACGCGAACCGAGGCAAGGAGAGCGCCCGGAGGTCACGCGGGCCCGCAGTGTCGGTTACGCCGTCACGACGGGGGAGGTCGTCCCCGGCTACTCGGGTATTTCGAGCCCTGTGGTGGTGAACGGCCGCTGCGACGCGAGCGTCGGCATCGTGGTGCCGCCCCAGCGCGGGGAGTTCGACATCACCGAGCTCGGCCCGGCGATGGCCGCGCTGGCCCAGCGCCTGGCTCTCGTCCTGGGCTGACGACCGTCCTGGGCTGACAACCGTCCTGGGCTGACGACGCCTTCCCGCTGACCCGCCGGTTCGTATCCGCGAACCGGCGGGTCTTTCTTGTGTCACCGGACCCTTGACATGCACCGCCGTCGCGCACATGCTTACCGTTATTCAGAGATGCTAACCGAATATCGGTCATTGGGTGAGGTTGCATGGTGTTCTATCGGAGCCTCGGGCAGGTGCCGCCGAAGCGGCACACGCTATTCCGGACCCCGGACGGGGAGCTGCTGCACGAGGAGATGCAGGGCGAGGAAGGGTTCAGCTGGAACCAGTCGTTCCTCTACCACCGCGGCCGGCCGACGGTCATCACCGCGGCCGAGACCGTCGCCCGCGAACGCGAGCGACTGCGGCCCAACCTGCCGTTGCTCGCCCGTCACATCCGTACCCATGACCTGAAGGCGGGCGGGGACGCCGTGACCGGCCGACAGGAGCTCCTGGGCAACGCGGACGTGACGATCGGCTACGTCGCGGCCGACGCCGAGAGCCCGCTGTACCGGAACGCCGCGGGCGACGAGCTGGTCTACGTCGAGTCCGGGCGGGCGGTCCTGGAGTCCCCCTACGGGCGGCTGCCGGTGCACGACGGCGACTACGTCGTCATCCCGGCCTCCACCACGCACCGGTGGGTGCCGAGTTCGGCGGAGGTGCGGCTGTTGATCGTCGAAGCGACCGGCGGCCACGTCCGGCCCCCACGCCGGTTCCTGTCTCCCATGGGACAGTTCCTGGACGGCGCCCCGTACAACGAGCGGGATCTGCGAGCACCCGAAGAGTTGATCGGCGTGGACGACGAGCCGGTCGATGTGCTCGTCCGGAACCGGGACGGGATCACCCGCTACACCTACGCCCACCATCCGTTCGATGTGGTGGGTTGGGACGGCTACAACTTCCCCTACGCCCTCGACATCAGGGACTTCCAGCCGAGCGTGGGCGCCTTGCACCTGCCGCCCCCCACCCACATCACCTTCGAGGGGCCCGGCTTCGTCGTCTGCTCGTTCGTCCCGCGGCCGTTCGACTTCGCCCCCGACGCGGTGAAGGTCCCCTACAACCACGCCAACGTGGACTCGGACGAAGTCCTCTTCTACTGCGGCGGCGACTTCATGAGCCGCGCGGGATCGGGGATCGGCATCGGGTCGATCTCCCTCCACCCGGCGGGTTACATCCACGGTCCCCAGCCGGGCAGCGTCGAGGCGAGCATGCCGGCCACCCGTACCGAGGAGTACGCCGTCATGATCGACACCTTCCGGCCCCTGCGCCTCGGCAGTGCCGCGCAGGAGGTGGAGGACCGCGAATACGCGTTCTCCTGGGCTCGCGGGGAGGGCGCGCGATGACGGGATTCTCCGAGGACGAATGGGCGCTGCGACGCGAGCTGGCGGCCGCCTACCGCATCCTGCACCTGCTCGGCTGGGGAGAAATGATCTTCAATCATCTCTCGCTGCGCGTGCCCGGCGAGCAGGCCTACCTGATGAACCCCTTCGGGCTGATGTACGACGAGATAACCGCCTCCAACCTCATCAAGGTCGACCTCGACGGGAACCTCGTCGAGCCGAGCGCGTACCGCCCGAACCCGGCGGGCTTCCTCTTCCACGGTGCGATCCACCGCACGGTCCCGGACGCGCACTGCGTCATGCACACCCACACCACCGCCGGTTCGGCGGTGGCGTGCCTGGACTCCGGACTGTCGCCGGACACCTTCTACGCGGCCCAGCTGCACGAGGCCGTGGCCTACCACGAGTTCGAGGGCATCACCGTCAACGACGGCGAGGTCCCGCGCATGCTCGCCGCGCTCGGTGACAAGCGGCTGCTGATCCTCCGCAATCACGGGCTCCTCGCCCACGGCCGCACGGTCGCGGAGACCTTCTACTCGCTCTGGGTCCTGAACCGGGCCTGCGAGATCCAGCTGGCCGCCCAGGCGACAGGCGGCCGGCTGCGCAAGGTGTCCGAGGCCGCCGCCATCTCCAGCACCAGGACGGCCGACGAGTTCCTGGAGCCGGGCATCGGGCCGGAGCGGCTCATGTTCGACGCGCTCGTACGCAGGGCACGCCGGATCGACCCCACGTTCGAGAGCTGAGCAGCCGGGCTCCGGCTCTCATCTCTGTTGAAACACCCCCCAAGAGGACAGGATCCCCATGAGTTCCACCACAGCGCCCGCCGGGACGGACCGCAGCATGACTCGACGCGTGCTCGCCGCCTCCGCGGTGGGCACCACCATCGAGTGGTACGACTTCTTCATCTACGCGACCGCCGCTCAACTGATCTTCGCCCAGCAGTTCTTCACCGCGCTGGACCCGAGCACCGCCGCGCTGGCCGCGTTCGCCAGCCTGGGCGTCAGCTTCATCGCGCGCCCTCTGGGCAGCATCGTCACCGGACACCTGGGCGACAAGCTCGGCCGCAAGGCCATGCTCGTCCTCACACTCTCGACCATGGGCGTGGCCACGGTCGGCGTGGGCCTGCTCCCCACGTACGACGCCATCGGCATCGCGGCGCCGATCATCCTCGTGGTCCTGCGCTTCGTCCAGGGCCTGAGCGCCGGCGGTGAATGGGGCGGCGCCGCGCTCATGGCCGTCGAGCACGCCCCCGCGGGCCGACGCGGCCTGTTCGGGTCCTCGGTCCAGATCGGGGCGCCCGCGGGGCTGATCCTGTCCAACGCGGTGTTCTTCCTCATGCAGAAGGTCGCTCCCGGCGATCAGTTCGCCGCCTGGGGCTGGCGGGTGCCGTTCCTCTTGAGCATCCTCCCTGCTGATCGCCGCGGGCACCTTCCTCGCCAACAACATGGTGGGCTACATCCTCCTCGGCTACCTGCTCGCGTTCGGCACGAAGACGGTCGGCTACTCCCGCACGACGATGACACTGGTGATCGTCTTCGCCGGCGCCCTCTGGCTGGCGGCGACCGTGGCCGCCGGCGCGTGGTCCGACCGCGTCGGCCGCAAGCCGGTCTACCTGGTGGGCTACCTGCTCATCCTGGCCGTCTCCATCCCGTTCTTCCTCCTTCTGGAGGCTCGGAACCTGGCCCTGGTGTATCTGGCGACCGCCATCGTGTCGGCCGGACTCGGGCTGACCTACGGAGCCCAGAGCGCCCTGTACGCCGAACTGTTCCCCGCGCACGTCCGCTACTCGGGCGCCTCGTTCGCCTACGCGCTCGGCGCCATCGTCGGTGGCGGCTTCGCCCCGTTCATCGCCGACCTCCTGCTGCAGAAGACCGGCACCTCGATGTCGATCGCGGCCTACATGATGACCGTCGCCGCGGTCAGCCTGCTCGCCACATGGGCGATCCGCAAGACGGATCTCAACGGGTTCGGCGACGACAGGAGCCCGGCACAGCAATGAGTGTCCCCGCAGCGGGGAAGTGGTGAGCATGAGAGTGTGCGTCTACGGACTGGGCGCCATGGGCGGCATGATCGCGACCCGGCTGGCCGCGGCCGGGGTCGAGGTCAGCGCGGTCGCCCGAGGGGCCCTCCTCGCGGCGGTGCGCCGGGACGGGCTGACGCTGACCGAGCCCACTCCCACGGGAGACAAGGTCGTCCGGGCGTCGATCAGGGTGTCCGATCGCGTCGAGGATCTGGGCGAACAGGACCTCGTCGTCATCGCCGTCAAGAGCACAGCCGTGCGCACCGTGGCAGGCAGGGTGGGCCCGCTCATGGGACCGGACACCTGTGTCCTGTCCACCATGAACGGCATCGCGTGGTGGTTCTTCGCGGGGTTGGCCCCCGAGCTGCGGAGGATCCAGCTCGAATCGGTCGACCCCGCGGGCGAGCTGGCCGCCGCGCTGCCGGCGTCCCGCGTCCTGGGAGCGGTGCTGTACCTGTCGGCGTCCACCCCGCGACCGGGACTCGTCCGCGGTGGTCCCGGCGACCGCGTCATCATCGGCGAGGCGACAGGCGGCCGGTCGCCGCGCACCGACGCGGTCGCCGACGTCCTGCGACAGGGCGGCTTCACGATCGAGACCTCCCAGCTGATCCAGCGGGACATCTGGTTCAAACTCTGGGGCAACATGACCATGAACCCGATCTCCGCCATCACCGGGGCGACCCTGGACCGCATCCTCGACGATCCCCAGGTTCGCCGGCTGGCGAGCACGATGATGGCGGAGGCGGCCGCCGTCGGGGAGCGGCTGGGCCTGCCGATCTCGGCGGACCCCGAGGAGCGCCACAGAGCGACATCCCTGCTGGGGGCGGCCAAGACCTCCATGCTCCAGGACGTGGAAGCCGGACGGCCGATCGAACTCGACGCCCTGGTCACGGCCGTGACAGAGATCGGCCGCCTGTTCGGGCTCGCGACTCCCAGCATCGACGCGGTCCTGGGACTGACCCGCCTGCACGCGCGGGTGCGGGGTCTTTACCCGTAGCGCCCCATGGTCGGCACCTGTGCCCGGAGGACGTCCGGGCCGGCCGGTGAGGGCCGGCCCGGACGTCGGGGTCTCAGGGTCAGGCGAGGTCGAACCGGTCGAGGTTCATCACCTTGTCCCAGGCGGCGACGAAGTCGTTGACGAACCTCTCCTTGGCGTCGTCGCTGGCGTAGACCTCGGCGAGCGCGCGCAGCTCGGAGGTCGTTGACGAACCTCTCCTTGGCGTCGTCGCTGGCGTAGACCTCGGCGAGCGCGCGCAGCTCGGAGTTGGAGCCGAAGACGAGGTCGACACGGCTGCCCGTCCACTTGACCTCGCCCGTGGCGGAGTCGCGACCCTCGAACGTGTTCGCGTCCTCGGGCGTCGCCTTCCACGTCGTGCCCAGGTCGAGCAGGTTGACGAAGAAGTCGTTGGTCAGCGTGCCGGGGGTCGTGGTGAAGACGCCGAGCGGCGACTGCTGGGTGTTCGCGCCCAGGACGCGGAGGCCACCGACGAGGACCGTCATCTCGGGGGCGCTCAGGGTCAGCAGGTTGGCCCGGTCGATCAGAAGGTACTCGGCCGGCAGCCGGTTGCCCTTCCCGAGGTAGTTGCGGAACCCTTCGGCGGTCGGCTCGAGCGCGGCGAACGACTCCACATCGGTCTGCTCCTGCGACGCGTCCGCGCGGCCCGGCGTGAAGGGGACCGTGACGGCGAAGCCGGCGTCCTTGGCGGCCTGCTCGACGGCCGCGCCGCCGGCGAGCACGATCAGGTCGGCGAGCGAGACCCGCTTGCCGCCGGTCTGGGCGGCGTTGAAGGCCTCCTGGATTCCCTCCAGGGTCCGCAGCACCGTCGCCAGCTGGTCGGGGTCGTTGACCTCCCACCCGCTCTGCGGCTCGAGCCGGATGCGCGCGCCGTTGGCGCCGCCGCGCTTGTCGCTGCCGCGGAAGGACGCGGCCGACGCCCACGCGGTGGACACGAGCTGGGACACCGACAGGCCCGAGGCGAGGACCTGGCCCTTGAGGGAGGCGATGTCCTCGGCGTCGATGAGCTGGTGCGTCACCGCGGGGAGGGGGTCCTGCCACAGCAGCGTCTCGGCGGGGACCTCCGGGCCGAGGTAGCGCACGATCGGGCCCATGTCGCGGTGGGTCAGCTTGAACCACGCCCGGGCGAAGGCGTCGGCGAGCTCGTCCGGGTTCTCGAGGAAACGCCGTGAGATCTGCTCGTAGACCGGGTCGAACCGGAGGGAGAGGTCGGTCGTCAGCATCGTCGGGGCGTGGGTCTTCGACGAGTCGTGGGCGTCGGGGACGGTGCCCGCCCCGGCGCCGTCCTTCGGCCGCCACTGGTGCGCGCCGGCGGGACTCGTGAACAGCTCCCACTCGTAGCCGAACAGGATCTCGAAGAAGCTGTTGTCCCACGTCACCGGGGTGTTCGTCCAGATGCCCTCGAGGCCGCTGGTGATCGTGTCGCCGCCCTTGCCGGTGCCGAAGGAGTTCTTCCAGCCGAGGCCCTGCTCCTCGATCGAGGCGGCCTCGGGGTCGGCGCCGACGTGGTCCGCCGGGCCCGCGCCGTGGGTCTTGCCGAAGGTGTGACCGCCCGCGATCAGGGCGACCGTCTCCTCGTCGTTCATCGCCATCCGGCGGAACGTCTCACGGATGTCGCGGGCCGCGGCGAGCGGGTCGGGGTTGCCGTTGGGGCCCTCCGGGTTGACGTAGATGAGGCCCATCTGGACCGCGGCGAGGGGGTTCTCCAGCTCCCGGTCGCCGGTGTAGCGCTCGTCACCGAGCCAGGTGGACTCGGGACCCCAGTAGACGTCCTCGTCGGGCTCCCAGACGTCCGCGCGACCGCCGGCGAAGCCGAAGGTCTTGAAGCCCATCGACTCCAGTGCGACGTTGCCGGCGAGGATCATGAGGTCGGCCCACGAGAGCTTCTGGCCGTACTTCTTCTTGACCGGCCACAGCAGGCGGCGAGCCTTGTCGAGGTTTCCGTTGTCGGGCCAGCTGTTGAGGGGGGCGAAGCGCTGCTGGCCGGCCCCGGCGCCGCCGCGGCCGTCGCTGATCCGGTAGGTGCCCGCGCTGTGCCACGCCATCCGGATGATGAACGGGCCGTAGTGGCCGAAGTCGGCCGGCCACCAGTCCTGCGAGCTCGTCAGCACCTCCGCGATGTCCCGCTTCACGGCCGGGAGGTCGAGGGACTTGAACGCCTCGGCGTAGTCGAAGTCCTCGCCGAGGGGGTTGGCTACCGCGGGGTTCTTGGCGAGGATCTTCAGGTTGAGCCGCTCCGGCCACCACTGGCGGTTTCCGCCGCCCTGAACGGGGTGGGGGGCGCGCTCGTGCGCGACCGGGCAGCCACCTCCGCCCTCCGTCTTGGCGTCTGTGACGATCGCATCGTGGTTCTCAGACATGGGAATCCTTCTCGACTAGCGGATCACGGTGCTTATCAGGAACTGCGAGCGGCGGAACAGTCGGGGCACAGGCCCCAGTAGATGACCTCGGCCTCGTCGATCGAGAAGCCTTGGTCGTCGGACGCGGTCAGGCAAGGCGCCTCGCCGGTGGCGCAGTCGACGTCGGCGACGACTCCGCACGACCGGCACACGAGGTGGTGGTGGTTGTCCCCGACGCGTCCCTCGAACCGGGCCGGGCTGCCGGGCGGTTCGATGCGGCGTAGGAGTCCCGCGGCGGTGAGCGCGTGGAGGGCCTCGTACACGGCTTGAAGGGAGATGTGGCCTACCCGACCGCGCACCCCGGAGGCGATCGTCTCGACATCGAGGTGGTCACCGTCCCGGACGGTCTCGAGCAGCGCGACGCGGGCGGCCGTCACACGCAGGCCGGCACCGCGCAGCTCCTCGGCGGAGGTCGGAGTCCTGGGTGCGGTCATGGAGCCAAACCTACCTCCCTAAACACGAAGAGTACAAGATAATGAATGATGCAAGTTTAGTGTCGCGTCGGATGCGCAGCGAGACGCCGTCCCGGTGGGAGGGCGTCTCGCTGGGCAGGTCCGTCAGAGCCTGGCGGGCTACGCCGTGAGCGTCACCGTGGCCTCGCCGGTGTACACCAGGAATGTCAGGGTCTCCTGGAAGTACAGCTGGACGGTGTCCGCGTCGTGGGACAGGTAGCCGATCGACAGGTCCTGGCCGATGCGCAGCTCGAAGTCGCCACCGCGCGTCGAGAGCAGGAACGCTTCGTCGATCGCGGGCGCCCAGACGATCTCCCCGTCCAGGACCCGGGCGATGTGCTCGTGGACCGGGTAACCGTGGTCGGAGGTCTCGTTCACGGCGGTGTAGGCGTCGGCGCTGAGCACCAGCGCGTACGGGCCGCCGACACCCGCCAGCCGCAGGGCGCTCACCGCCTGGCTCACGGCGTCCGGATAGTCGCGCACGTCGCCCGGCAGGGAGAGCACCGGGGTGGAGGAGCTCTCGCGCAGCCCGGCGATGCCCACCGCGGCGTATCCCTGGAAGATCGCGCGATCCTCGGCGAACGCGATGCGCTGCGCAGCGTCCTTCGCCGGCTGCCAGTCGGCGTCACGGGCCCCGCGCGCGACGCCGTCGACCTGCCGCCGATCGACCGTGAACGGCACTCTCAGCTCGACCATCGGCTGGGACCGGCGCGTGTGCGCGACGATCCCCTCGGCGGGAGGGGCGATCGGGTCGAGATGCCCGGTGGAGACGGCGGCCAGCTCGATCCCGCCCGGTGCCGGGACGTCCACCACGCGACGACCGGCGACGTGCCGGCGGAACGTGCGCCGCGCCTCCTCCTCCAGGTCCGCCCACGCGGCGTCGGAGATGGGCGCGAGTTCGCGGTGCAGGTTGTTCAACGGATGTCGCTCCTGTTCAAAGCGCCGATCCCCAGGGAACCGTCGCGTACGCTCTCCGGGAGGTTCTCCAGGAGGCCGGCGGCCGGCACGAAGAACAGCGTCCCGGTCACAGGGGTGGAGAAGTCGAGGATCCGGTCGTGATTGCCCGGCGGATCGCCGGCGAACATGTTCTCCAGCATCGTCTCGGTGACCGCCGGCGTGCGGGCGTAGCCGATGAAGTAGGTGCCGAACTCACCCCGGCCGACGTTCCCGAACGCCATGTTGTCGCGCAGGATCCGGCGTTCCGCCCCGTCGGGACCGGTGATCGTGGTCAGCGCGACATGGGAGTCGGACGGCCTGACGGCGTCGTCCAGCTCGATGTTGTCCAGCTTCGTGCGGCCGATGACCCGCTCCTGGGCCTCCACGGGCAGGGCGTTCCACGCCTCCAGATCGTGCAGGTACTTCTGCACGATCACGTAGCTCCCGCCGGCGAAGCCCGGGTCCTCTTCGCCGATCAGGACCGCCGCGGCCGCCGCCGGGCCCACCGGGTTCTCGGTGCCGTCGACGAAGCCCAGCAGGTCGCGCATGTCGAAGTACGTGAACCCCTGCACCTCGTCCTCGACCGTGACCGCGCCCCGCAGCCGGTTCATGACCTGCGACGCCAGCTCGAAACACAGGTCAGGCTTCTCGGCGCGGATGTGGAACAGCAGGTCGCCCGGGGTGGCGACCGCACGGTGCACCGCCCCGGAGACCTCGCGGAAGGGATGGAGCTCGGCGGGCCGAGGCCCGTCGAACAGGCGGTCCCAGGCGTCCGACCCGATCCCCGCGACGCAGCTGAGCCCGCCGCCGGGCGCCCGGGAACCCACCGACCGCGACAGCCCGGCCAGGTCACCCAGCAGTTCCCGTACGACGGGTTCGCCGCCCCGGTCCACCGTCAGGACGAGGAAGAGGGCGGCGGTCGTCAACGGGCTCAGCACCGGTTGCGGCAGGCCGCTCCGGCCAGGCTGCGTCATCTCGGTCAGCGGGTGTCGCGGGCGGCGCGGCGGATGAGGTCGGTGACGGCCTCGGGCTGGGAGACCGAGATGGCGTGTG
>NZ_QNFZ01000027.1 GCF_003313395.1 Nonomuraea lactucae
GGCGCGCCCTCGGCGAGCCACGCGGCCGGTGTCGCGTCCGGTCGCGGAGGGCGCGCCGCCGCGCTTCCGGCAACGGTCTGAGCTGATCCACTTCTTGCGCGTCTCCTTCACTCCTGGTTAGGTTGAGCCGTCCAACGCGGGAGCCCGGTGTGACCGGGCTGAGAGGACGGCTACCGACAGCCGCCGACCGCCAGAACCTGCTCCGGGTAATGCCGGCGAAGGGAGTTGCGCGATGGAGCGCGCGCGTTTTTCCAAGATCTACACCGGTGATCTCCGGGTCCCCATGCGCGAGGTGCTGCTGTCCAACGGTGATCGGGTACGCCTGTACGACACGTCCGGGCCGTACACCGACCCCTCGGCGGACACCGACGTGACGCGGGGCCTGCCCCCGCTCCGCAGGGAGTGGATCCTCGCCCGGGGAGACGTGACCGACTACGACGGCCGGCCCGTGCCGCCCGGACCGGCCGGACGTCCGCTGCGCGCGAAGGGCGCGCCGGTGACGCAGCTCGCCTACGCCCGCGCCGGGCAGATCACCCGCGAAATGGAGTTCGTGGCCGTCAGGGAAGGGGTGACGCCGGAGTTCGTCCGGGGCGAGGTGGCCTCGGGGCGGGCCATCATCCCCGCGAACGTCAACCACCCCGAGAGCGAACCGATGATCATCGGCCGCAACTTCCTGGTGAAGATCAACGCCAACATCGGCAACTCGGCCGTCACCTCCTCCATCGAGGAGGAGGTGGAGAAGATGACCTGGGCCACCCGCTGGGGAGCCGACACCGTCATGGACCTGTCGACCGGCCGCGACATCCACGCCACCCGCGAGTGGATCATACGCAACTCCCCCGTGCCCGTCGGGACCGTGCCCATCTACCAGGCACTGGAGAAGGTCAACGGGGCCGCCGCCGACCTGTCGTGGGAGGTCTACCGCGACACCCTGATCGAGCAGTGCGAGCAGGGCGTCGACTACATGACCGTGCACGCCGGCGTGCGGCTGGCGTACGTGCCGCTGACCGTCCACCGCAAGACCGGGATCGTCTCCCGCGGCGGCTCGATCATGGCGGCCTGGTGCCTCGCACACCACCGCGAGAGCTTCCTCTACGAGCACTTCGCCGACATGTGCGAGATCTTCAGCGCGTACGACGTGGCGTTCTCCCTCGGCGACGGGCTGCGGCCCGGCTCGATCGCCGACGCCAACGACGAGGCGCAGTTCGCGGAGCTGCGCACGCTGGGCGAGCTGACCGCCATCGCCCGCGAGCACGGTGTCCAGGTGATGGTCGAGGGGCCCGGCCACGTGCCCATGCACAAGATCAAGGAGAACGTCGACCTGCAGCGCGAGGTGTGCGACGACGCCCCCTTCTACACGCTGGGCCCGCTGGTCACCGACATCGCCCCCGGCTACGACCACATCACCTCCGGCATCGGCGCGGCCATGATCGGCTGGTACGGCACCGCCATGCTCTGCTACGTCACCCCCAAGGAGCACCTGGGCCTGCCGAACAGGGACGACGTGAAGACAGGTGTGATCACGTACAAGATCGCGGCGCACGCGGCGGACCTCGCCAAGGGGCACCCGCTCGCCCGGTCCTGGGACGACGCGCTGTCCGACGCCCGGTTCGAGTTCCGCTGGGAGGACCAGTTCGACCTGTCGCTCGACCCCGACACCGCCCGGTCGTTCCACGACGAGACGCTGCCCGCGGCCCCCGCCAAGACCGCCCACTTCTGCTCCATGTGCGGCCCCAAATTCTGCTCCATGAAGATCAGCCAGGATGTGCGGCGCTTCGCCGAGCAGCGCGGGCTGCCGGAGTCCGAGGCGCTCGCCGCCGGCCTGGCCGTGAAGTCGGCCGAGTTCCGCGAGCAGGGCGGGCAGGTCTACGTGCCGCCCCCGGGTGAGAGCCCGGAGACTACGCGCGGGTGATGCTGAAGCTCGTGCAGAACGGGTGGAGCATGCGTCCGGTCAGCCGGGTGGGCCGGGAGTCCCGGAGGGAGGCGGTGAGCCCCACCATCACGTAGCCGTAGGGCTGTTCGATCCAGTGGCCGGGCAGCAGCCGCAGCTCGCCACCGGCGACGCGCCCGTGGACGGTGAAGGCGCCCCGGGGGACACGCTTGTTGGCCGCGGTCGGCCCGAGGTCGAGCCGGGCGGACACGAAGCCGTCCGCGGCCTGTGCGCCGACGGTCAGGCGCATGGACGTCTCACCTTGCGCGCAGTGATAGGTGCCCTGCCAGACGCCGGACAGGTCGAAGGCGCGGGACGGCGGGGCGGCGGGCGCCGCCGTGGGACGGCGGGCGCACGGCGGGTCGTACGGGATGTCCGGGCCCACGTGCTGCCGCCAGTCCTCCCGCGTCATCGAGGCCGCCGAGAGGAGGCAGATCCGGTCCATGACCGCGCCGGTGTCCATGGACCAGATCGTGACGGTGTTGTCCCGGCTGCCGGACGCCATGGTCTTCCCGTCGGGGCTGAACGCGACGCTGCGGACGTCGGCGCTGTGCCCGATGAACGGCTCGCCGAGCGGGGTGGGGCTTTTCGGGTCGGTGACGTTCCAGATCCGGATGGTGCTGTCCTGGCTGCCGGACGCCATGGTCTTCCCGTCGGGGCTGAACGCGACCATGTTGACGGCGTCGTTGTGGGCGCCGCGGAGCCGGCTCAGCGGCTTCATCACCCTCGGGTCGGAGACGTCCCACAGCTGGATGGCCTCGTTGCTGTTGACGCTGGCCAGGACCCGGCCGTCCGGCGAGAACTCCACCGACTCCTGCTGGTACCCGCTGGTGCCCTCGGCGAGGCGCCGCGGCGAGCCGGGCTCGGAGACGTCCCAAAGAACGACCTTGCCGTCGCCGTGCCCGATGGCGAGCAGGCGCCCGCTGCGGGAGAAGGCCACGGCGAACGCGGGGAAGCCGCGGCGGGTGGTCGCGCCCAGCAACCTGGGGGCGGACGGGGTCGTGACGTCCCAGAGCCGCACGCCACCGTCGGGGTTCCCGACGGCCAGCACGGCGCCGTCGGGCCGGAAGACCGGTGACAGGACGGCCTCGCCTCCGTTGGGCAGGGGGTCCCCGAGCGTACGAGGCGCGGAGAAATCGGACACATTCCACAGCCGCACGCGGCTGAAGTCGGCGAACGTGGCGAGCAGCCGCCCGTCGGGGCTCCACGCGGACTCGGTCTTGAAGAGGCCGCGATGGGCGGGCACCTGTACGCCCAACGGCCGGAGCTCCGCCGGGTCGGAGACGTCCCAGAACCTGACGGACTGGTCGTCGCTCGTGGTGGCGACCTTGGTGCCGTCGCGGCTGAACACGGCGGACCTCACCGTCGAGGAGTGGCCGATGAGCTCGGAGCGCGGCAGGCTCCACAGCCGGACCACGTAGTCGTCACTGGCGGTCACCAGGCGGCGGCCGTCGGGGCTGAAACGGACCGTGTCGATGTCGTGGGTGTGCCCGGTCAGCGGCGGGCCGACCTGCGTGGGGCGCTGGGGATCGGCCATGTTCCAGAGCCGCACGGTCTGGTCCTGGCTGGCGGTCGCCATGAGCAGCCCGTCGGGGCTGAACGAGATGTCCCCGAGGGTGTTGGTGTGCCCGGTGAGGGCGAAGCCGGCCAGCTCGGGCTTGGCCCGGCTCTTGACCTCGTACAGGGCGACCATGCCGCGCAGGCCGCTGGTGGCGAGGTGTCTCCCGTCCGGGCTGAAGGCGGCCGCCTCGGTGTCGATCTCTTCGTCGAGCGACTTCGGGTGCCTGAGGTCGGTGAGATCCCACATCTGGGACTCCCCGAACTGGCGTGTGCTGAACAGCGTGCGGCCGTCCGGGCTGAACTCCATCCCGTTGGCGGTGGTCGAGTCCGTGCTGACCAGGCGGCTGCTCATCTTGACGGGCCGCCGCGGGTCGGAGACGTCCCACAGGTCGATCGCGCTGCCCAGGCCGGTGCCCGCCATGATCTTCCCGTCGGGGCTCAGCGCGACGGCGCTGTCGTCCTCCGGTTTCCCGCCGTTGTCGGTCTGGCTGAGCAGGACGGGACGGGACGGGTTGGAGACGTCCCACAGCCGGAACACCCGGTCCCAGTCGGCGCTCGCCATGAGCCGCCCGTCGTTGCTGAACACGACGGTGTTGACCTGTTTCTGGCCGTCGGTGATCGGCGGGCCGAGCGGCGCGGGGTTCGCCGGGTCGGAGACGTCCCACAGCCGGATCGTGCTGTCCCAGCTCGAACTGGCGACGGTGCGGCCGTCGGGGCTGTAGGCGACGGAGGTGACCTTGTCGGTGTGCCCCCTCAGCGGGATGGACAGCGCGAACAACTGGGTGCCGAGGACGCGCTGAGCGGTGGCGGGGCTGGGCCGCAGCCGGTGCGCGACGAGCGCGAGCTGCGCCGACTTCGACAGGTCGGTGGCCCGTAGCCGGTCGGATTCGGTGACCACCCGGTTGTAGACGGCGAGGTCACGCTGGGCGAGCGCGTCGTTCCGCTGCTGGAGGGCGAAGACGGCGGCCGTGGTGGCGACGAGGCTGAGGACGGTCAACGTACCGATGATCACGTTGCGGCGGCGCGTGGTCCGCCGCTGGAGCCGGTCGGATGCCTCGAGGAACTCCGCGACGGGTGCCGTCAGCGGGCTGACGGCCCGGCGGGCCCAGGCGCGGGCCTGGTCGAGCAGCGCTCCCCGGTAGAGGACGTCCGCGTCGCTCGTCCGGTGCCAGGCGGTCGCGGCCTCGCCGAGCGCCTGCTCGATGAGCTGGTCCTCCCGGTTCGCGGTGATCCAGTCGCGCAGCCGGGGCCAGCTGCGCAGCAGCTCGTCGTGCGTGATCGTGACGGTCTCGCGGTCGGAGGTGAGCAGCCGGGCGTCGGTGAAGGCGTCGATGACCTCGCGGGCGGTCGCGGGGTCGTGGCTGGAGTCGACCAGCTCGCCGCGCGTACGGGCCCTCCTCACGTCGGGGGTGCCGGTGTCGCCGAGTTTGACCAGCTGGACCAGCAGGCGCGGCGTCATGGCCTGGCCCGCCGGGCTGAGCCCGGCGAGGGTGCGGTCGGCGGTGGTGGCGATGGCCCCACTGATGCCTCCGGTGGTCAGGTAGCCGGCGACCGTCAGCGTGTGCCCGTTGCGCTGCTGCCAGCTGGCGCGCAGGGCGTGGGCCAGGAGAGGGAGGCGGCCGGCCTCGTAGTCGCCTTCGGGGCCGGCGCCGAGGTCGCGTAACAGCAGTTCGACCAGGCCGGGTTCGACGATCAGACCTTCGCGGCGGGCGGGATAGAGGATGGTGTCCCGCAGTTCCTCGACGGTCATGCTCTTGAGCAGCAGCGGGCTGTCCTGGAGCGCGGCCAGGAGGAGCGGGTGGCGGAGGCAGGCGCTGTAGAAGTCCGCGCGCAGGCCGATCACGACCCAGCCGACCCGCTCGGCGAGCCGGCCGAGCAGCTCGAGGAACTGCCGGCGTTCGCCGAGGTCCGCGCAGAGGGTGAATAGCTCCTCGAACTGGTCGACGACCACGACGGCCGGGGTGTCGCCCAGATGCCGCTGGAGCATGTCGGCGCACTCCGCGGGGATCACCGGGTTGCCGGTGACGGCGGCGACCTGCGCGGCGAGGGCGGCGACGGGATGAACGCCGGGTGTCAGCCAGAGCCGCGCCCACCGGCTGGAGCCGGGCAGCTTGGACGCCTTGAGCTCGGGCAGCAGCCCGGCGCCGAGCAGCGAGGACTTGCCGGCACCTGAGGGCGCGATGATCATTTGGACGCCGGACCGCCGCCGGTCCAGCAGGCCGAGCAGGTTGGCGAGCACCTTGTCGCGCCCGCAGTACCACTCGGACTGGTCGGGCCCGAACGCCGCGAGGCCGGGGTACGGGCAGATGTCCGTGGTCTGGCCGGGGATCGTGCGGCGCAGGACACGAGTGCCGTCTTCGAGATAGAAATGCAGATCTCCGGCCGCCTGGTTGATGCTCGCCGAATCCTCCGCATGAGCCTCAAAGCGTATCTGTGGTTCTTCTTCGCGCTCGTCCATCAACTTTCACGGTAAATCAGCGACCAGGGCGCGCGCGCGAATAACCCGTTTCGTTACCTCGACCCGCCAATTTACCCGGATAAAGCGCGATAAGTCGGGATAAGGGTGGCTGCCATCCGGCGCGACAGATCAGAAATTCCCGGCCATGATGGGGGCATGGCCAAGCGCGCACTGTTCAGGGTCGCGGCGGCGCTCTGCGCGGCGCTCGCCCTGGCCCTCGGCACCGCGGTCGTGGGCCTCGACGCCGCCGACAAGCTCGCGAGCGTGCTCGGGCTGGTCGTGGCGCTCGCCGGCCTCGCCGTGAGCCTGCGCGGCATGGCACGAACCCGCACCCGGGAGAGCGAGGCGACCGTGGATCGACTCACCGGTACCGAAGCCGTCTCACTGGTGAACGCCATGGGGGGTGACAACTGGAGGCAGGCGGAGGTGGCGCTGCTCAGGCTCTGGCGCGACACCCTCCCCGACCGGCTCCCGGACGTCGAGGCGGCTCTCGTGGAGACCCGCCGCGAACTGTCGGCCGCGCGCCCGGACACCGCCCCGGCCGTCCATGACGAACTCGTCTCGGAATGGCAGGGGCGGCTCCGCCGGCACGCGCTCGCCGACCCCGCATTCGCGGCCGCCTTACGCCGCCTCATCGCCGAGAAGATCGCACCTCTCACCCCACAAGCCCCACCGCGTTCACCGCGAATAGAGATGAACGCCACCGGCTACGACCGAGCGCGAATCCAGCAATCAGCCGGAGACATGTATATCAATCAGCAGAACGACTAGAACGCCCCCGATGGAGCCGCGCGTCGCCCCGCCTTCCGCACCGATGCCCCACGGCGCCCGTAGCCGTCGCCGTGGGAAGGGCTGTGGGAAGGGCTGTGGGAAGGGCTTACGCGCCGCGGCCGTCGCACTGCTGCTTGCGCTGCCCGCCTGCACCGCCGGACCAGCCACCCCACCGAGGCCCGCGGCGACCTCCACGGCCACCCCGGCGAAGCCCCCCGCCGACCCTCCGGATGTCCGGGCGGAAGCCGAACGGCTGGTGCGCGCGGGCGCGCCGGGAGCGGTGGCTTACGTCCTGGACGGCGAGCGCGTCTGGCAGGCCGCCGCGGGCAGCGCCCACAAGGGGGAGCCGATGCGGACCGGCCACCGGTTCCGGATCGCCAGCATCACCAAGACCTTCACCGCCGCCCTCGTGCTCCAGCTCGTACGCGAGGGACGGCTGTCGGTCACCGACGAGGTCGAGCGCCTGCTCCCCGGCGTGATCAGCACCCGGGCGACCGTGGCGGACCTGCTCAGGCACACCAGCGGCATCCCCGACTATCTGACCTCGCCCGGCTTCACCAGGGCGCTGAAGGGCGGCGGTCACCTGAAGAGGTGGCCGCCGCGCGAGCTCGTCGCCCATGCAGGCGCCGCAGGCCCGCCCGGCACCTTCGCCTACTCCAACACCAACTACATCCTCCTCGGCATGACCCTGGAGAAGCTGCGCCGCAGGCCGTACGGACAGCTGGTCCGAGGGCGGATCGCCCTCCCCGCGACCGAGCTGCCGGCCGCCCTGACCCCCGCGAACCTCGCGCGCGGCCGGGACGGGGCCACCAGAGTGCACGCGTCGATCTTCTGGAGCGCCGGCGGGCTCGTCTCGACCGCCGCGGACGTGGCCGCCTTCTACCGGTCCCTCTTCGGCGGTGCCCGGCCCGAGGGCCGGGCGATGCGCGAGGGCAGGTTCGGCGTCTTCGCCGAGCGGCTCGGCTGCGGCGCGCACGTCCTCACCCACTCCGGCCTGATACTGGGGTACGGCGGCGCCGCCATGAGCACCGAGGACGGCCGCCGCGTGGTCGTGGTACAGGTCAACGCGAGCATGGCCGGCGACGCCATCGCCGCGGCGCAACGGCTCATGTGCGGTTGACTCCGGAGACTGGGCTTGAGTCTCCACCAGAGGGAGGCACCAGGGTGAGCGCATGAACGGCGACAGGCTCTACTCGATCGGCGAGCTGGCCCGGATGGCGGGGCTGACGGTCAAGACCATCAGGTTCTACTCCGACCGTGGGATCGTGCCGCCGACCGACCGAAGTCCGGCCGGCTACCGCTTCTACGGCATCGACGCGCTCGCCCGCCTGGACCTCGTCCGAACGCTGCGCGCCCTGGGCCTGGACCTTCCCACGATCACGAAGATCGTGGACCGGCAGATCTCGCTTGCCGAGGTCGCCGCGGCCCACGCCGAGGCACTCGAGGTGCGGATCCGGGTGCTACGCCTGCGGCGCTCGGTGCTGGCGGCGGTGGCCAGGCGCGGCTCCACCCCAGAGGAGATGGAACTCATGCACAGGCTCGCCAAGTTGTCGCGGGACGAACGCCGACGTCTGATCGGCGACTTCCTCGACGCCGCCTTCGGCGGCCTGGACGCCGATCCGGCAGTCACGGCGATCCGGTGCTCGATGACCCCCGAACTCCCCGACGACCCGGACGCCGAGCAGGTCGAGGCGTGGGTGGACCTGGCCGAGCTTTCGCAGGACCCGGACTTCCGCGCCGGCCTGCGGCACATGGCCGAACAGCACGCGGCCGAGCGTGACACCACTGGAGGAGTCCCGCGCCGCGACCTGGTCGCCATGGTCCGTGACCAGGTGGCCCCGGCCCTGACAGCCGGCCTCGCTCCGGCCTCCCCGCAGGCCGACCCCGTCGTGGCGGCGATCGCGGCGCACTACGCGCGCATCCTCGGCCACCCCGAGCACGCCGACCACGCCGACCTCCGGCACAGGCTGCTGACCCGGCTGGAGACCGCGAACGACCCCCGCAGGGAGCAGTACCTCCAGTCCCTCGCCGTCATCAACGGCTGGCCGGCCCCGGAAAGCACGGCCCCCGCGCTCGACTGGCTCATCCAGGCCCTGCGCGCCCGGTTGCCCGGGTAGAGCGCGAACCCGTTTCCACGCGGCGGCACAGCACGGCCCCCGCCGCCTGCGCTCTCCAGACGGCGGGGGCCATGCGCTGTTCACCCGAAAAGGGGCCGTTCACCCGAGACGGGCGTTCACATGAGAAGGTGCTACTCGCTCACCGTGTGGCCGTGATCGTGGTCGTCACCGCCACCGCCGGTGCCGGGAGTGGTGGAGCCGGGGGTCCCGCTGCCGGGCAGTTCCTTGCTGTAGGCGTAGACCAGCGCGGCGGTCGCCACGGCGCCCGAGTTGATCGCCAGGGCCTCGTCGTTGATGTTGGCGAGGTTGTCGCACTCCTGGTGGTAGCACTTGTCGTAGGCCACACCCGCCTGGCCGCCGAACTTCGCTGCCTCGTCCTCGGTCTTGATGCCCTCGGCGCCGGTGAACAGGCCACCGGCCGGGATGCCGACCTCGATGAAGGGGCCGTAGTCGGAGCGCCCGGTGAAGTCGGTGCCGACGAACGGCTTGCCGATCGTGGTGTAGTACTTCTCGAAGAGCTTCTCGATCTTGTCGGATCCGGGCGGTCCGGCCGGGGCGCCGACACCGTCGGAGTCGTCGCCGTCGTAGATTCCGAACGTGTAGTTCGGCGAGGCGATCATGTCGAAGTTCAGGTACAGCTTGATCTTGGCTCTCTCCTCGGCGGAGAGGTTGGCCACGTGGTGCTCGGAGCCGAGCAGGCCGAGCTCCTCGGCGCCCCAGAAGTAGAAGCGGAGCTTGTTCTTGGTGGGCAGGGGTGCCAGCCTCAGCGCGGTCTCCAGGATCGCCGCGCTGCCCGAGCCGTTGTCGTTGATCCCCGGCCCGGCGACCACGCTGTCGAGGTGCGCGCCGAGGGCGACGACCTTGTCGGGGTTGCCTGAGCGGTGGTCGGCGATGATGTTGCGGGTCTTGCGGTGCAGGTCGCTCTCGGTCCTGGTCTTGAGCTGAACGGCGGTGCCGGCCGATGCGAGCTCGTTGCCGGCGGCGAAGGTGGTGCCCACGACCGGGATGGTGAACGGGACGCCGAGGGTGCCGTTCAGCAGCCCGTCACGGCCGGGCTGGCCCTCGTTGAAGATGATCACCGCACTGGCGCCGGCGGCCAGCGCGTTCTCCACCTTGATCTGGAAGGTGCAGGTGCCACGCTGGAGCAGGGCGATGTTGCCCGCCGTGAATCCGGCGAAGTCGCTCGCCTCGCACCCGGAGGTGGAGCTCGGCGCGGGGGTCGGCGGGAGGACCAGGTCCACACCCTGGACGGTGCCACTGACGTCACCCGACCCGGAGTACGTCATGGTCGCGAAGTCCGTATCGGGGACGTACGTCTTGGGGCTGGGAGCGGTCCTCGCTAAGGCCGGCTTCTCCAGTTCCCGGAAGAACGGGAACTCGAACTCCTGGAGCGTGACCCGATAGCCGGCCTTGCGCAGCTTGCCGGCGACGTAGTCCACCGACCGGTCGAAGCCCGGGGTGCCCGAGGCGCGCGTGCCGCCGTTGGCGTTGGCGATCTCCTGCAGCTTCTCCAGGTGCCGCTTCACCGTGGGCGCGGTGAGGCTCCTGCTGAACGCCGCGGGATCGGGGTCCGCGCTGGCCGGGGCGGCCGAGACGAGGGGGAGAGCCATGGCCGAGGCCGCGGTGACGGCGGCCAGCACGCTCCGATACGCGCGTTTGCGCATGCGAAACTCCTCTATCACCAGTAGAGCCGGACAACCTCCGTAATCGCGATCAAAGGGAACATAGTGTTACTTACTAAGATCTTGAAAGCCCTGGCTCGAATTTGTTATCGACCGGAGTCGTAACCAGTCGTCCGGAGGGAGCCACATCCGGGACCCCGGGCCGACCCTCGACCAGAAACGGAAACTCAATATCCACAGCCGCCAACGCTCCGACGTGATCATGCAGCCAGGGATCAGGGATGCGGTCCGAACAGCGGTCGCCCGGTCGAAATACCCGGTTGCTCTGGCCGGAATGCCGCTGAAAGGATCACGGCCATGCCCGCCTTCCCCGCCCACGATGGAACCGACCTCGCCTACCACGTGTTCGGAGCGGGCCACCCGGTGATCTGCCTACCGGGCGGCCCGATGCAGGACTCGGTCTACCTCGGGGACCTCGGCGGCCTGTCGGCCCATCGACAGCTGATCATGGTGGACCCTCGGGGCACCGGCCGGTCCGGGACACCGGCGGACGCCACCTCGTACCGCTGTGACCGGCTCGTCGATGACGTCGAGGCCCTGCGCGAGCACCTCGATCTTGACCAGTTGGACCTGCTCGGGCACTCCGCGGGCGCGAACCTCGCTGTTCTCTATGCGGCCCGGCGCCCGGCACGTGTCCGCAAGCTCGCTCTGATCACCCCCAGCACCAGGGCCGTCGGCATCGAGGCCACCGGGGAGTCCCGGCTCGCGACCGCGCGGCTCCGCGGGGACGAGCCCTGGTTCGGACCGGCCTACGCGGCCCTTGAGGAGATCGTGGCCGGCAACGTCACCACCGGCAACAGGAAGGCCATCGACCCCTTCCTCTACGGGCGATGGGACGCGGCGGCACAGGCCCACCAGGCGACCCACGACCGCCGCCGGAACGCCGAAGCCGCGGCCGCCTTCGGCGCCGAGGGCGCGTTCCACCCGGACGCCACTCGCGCGGCACTCGCCGCCTTCCACGCCCCGGTGCTGCTGCTCGCCGGAGAGTTCGACCTGAACACGCCCCCGAGCGCCGCGGCCGAATTCGCCGAGTTGTTCCCGAACGCCGAGTTCGCCGTTCAACCAGAGGCAGGCCATCATCCATGGCTCGACGACCCCGACAGGTTCGTCGCGACGACCGCGACGTTCCTCGGCTGAGCGTCGACCCGCAGCAGACCGGGAGAGTCAGCGGATGATCCGACCGTGGTACGCGGCCGACACCAATGGCCCCAGGCGCGCGTGGGCCGCCCGAAACGACTCACGGAACCGGCCAGAGCCCCAGGACCGGGCGACCTGCTCGAAGGTCTCCCAACTGGAGAACGCAGGCACAGAAACCCATCCCGGTCCGGCCATCCGGTCCAACGACGCCTCGAGCCCCTCCTCGCCGACCACCCAGTCCTCGTACGCGGTGATCCGGTCCGCCGAGCCGGGCACGCCCGGCAGCGTCACCCCGGCCGCAAGACGCTCGCGCCCGCGCCGCCGGAGCAGCCCCGCGTCAAGCGGGCCCTCGGACGCAGGGCCCCCCGGGTGCGTGTGGCGCGTCCACGACGGCAGCACGACGCCTCCAGCGGTCGACCCGCTCGCCCCGCTCGACCGCCCGAACACGAGCCCGGACGCCAGACCCCTGATCGCCTGCCCAGCCCAACCCCTTGAACATCCGGCGACAACAACATCGTGACAGATCGGGTGGAAGTAGCCTGAGCGCCATGCACCAGCCCGCGCCCTTCTCCCCATGGAGCCAGCCGAGCCGGCCGAGCCAGCCGCCCCCACCCGTACCCTCCGGGGCGCAGGCGTATCTCATCCTCGATGTGAGGCGACACTGGATCGGCTTCATGCTGAGCATGATCACCCCCAAGATCATCCTCAACGGCCACCAGACTCTGGGCAGATGGGGCCGCAACACGATCCCACTTCCTCCCGGCCAGTACCACCTTCACATCCACCTGCCCTATTTCCTCCCCCCACAGATCGGCCCCGCGGACCTGACGGTCCTGCTCCAGCCCGGAATGGCGCTCGAACTCGAATACCGCGCCCCCATGTGGGCCTACTCCCGAGGCGCCCTCGGCCCCGCCCCCCAACCATGGAACGGAAAGGGCTGCGTGATCGCCCTGCTGGCGGTCGCGGGGGGCCTACTGGCGCTCATGCTGATGCTGATCGTCATCGCGACACTCTCGCTCAGCTGAACCCGCCGCGGTCTCCGCTGAGCCCGCCGCATTCTCGGAGGCCGCCCCCATCATGATGGGGGCGATCCCCTCCGGGACGGTCGTCTCGGCGACCGCGGCAGGGCTCCTGCCCTGACCACTGGGCGTTCCCGCTGTCCTGGCGGCGTGAAGTACAGATCGCCGGTCTGCCCGGCATCCGCGGCGGCGAACTTGATCCGCTGCTTGTCGGGCAGGCGCGCGGCCCGCCCGACAAGAGAGATCAAGCCTCGCTCTCCACCGCCGCCATACCGGTCTCATCGGCGGGTTCCTCGAGCACACCGGCGTTGTTCGCTCGGGCCGGCAGGAGCAGGGCGGCGATGACCACAGCCACGGACAGCACCGCGCCGATGATGAAAGCCAGCCGCATGCCCTCGAGGTTGGCGAGTGCCTCGGTGACTCCCGCGGATTTCAGGGCATCGGCTCGCGCGCTCATCACGGTGATCACGAGCGCGGTGCCGAAGGCCGCCGCGACCTGCTGCAGCGTGCTCAGGATCGAGCTGCCGTGGGAGTAGAGCCGCGGAGGAACCGCTCCGAGCCCGAGAGTGAACACCGGGGTGAAGGTCGCCGCCAGGCTCACCATCAGCAGCGCGTGCAGAGCGAGAAGCTGCCAGAACGGCATGGTCATCGTGACCTGCGTGAAGCCGGTGAGCGCGAGCGTGATCCCGATCGCGCCGGGGATGACCAGAACCCGGCCGCCGAACTGGTCGAACAGGCGGCCGACGGTCGGACCGAGCAGCCCCATCGCGAGGCCGCCCGGCATCACGAGGAGCCCGGTCTCCAGGGGGCTGAGCGCGCGGACGTTCTGCAGGTACAGCGGCAGCAAGATCATCGATCCGAGCATCGCCATGAAAGCCACCGACATCAGGATCAGCGCGACCGTGTAGGTGCGGTGGCGAAGGGTACGCAGGTCCATCAGCGGCGCACCGCGCTTCTGCAGCGACAGCTGGCGGACGACGAAGACGGTGATGGCAATCAGGCCGGCCGCCACGATCGTGGCGGCGACGCGGACGTCACCGCCCTCGAACTGGCTGAGCCCGTAGACCAGGCCGCCGAAACCGGCAGCGGCGGTCACCACGCTGAACCAGTCGATGGTGCTGAACTGGGGCTCTCCGACGTTCTTGAGCTGCTTCAGGCCGCGCCATGTGATCACTGCGGCGATGGGGAGCACCACGGCGAACAGCAGCCGCCAGGACCCGAATTGGAGGATCACCCCCGAGACCGCCGGGCCCATCGCGGGCGCGACCGAGATGGCCAGCGTGACGTTGCCCATCACCCGGCCTCGGTCGGCCTCGGGCACCACCTGCATCAGCGTGGTCATCAGCAGCGGCATCATCACCGCCGTACCGGACGCCTGGATGATGCGGGCGCCCAGCAGCACCTCGAACATCGGCGCGACCGTGGCCAACGCCGTGCCGAGCAGGAACAGGCCCATCGCGGTGGCGTACGCGCGGCGGGTGGACACCCGCTGCAGGAACCACCCGGTGATCGGGATGACCGCGGCCATGGTCAGCATGAAGGCGGTCGAGAGCCACTGAGCGGTCTGCTCGGTGATGCGGAGCGCGCCCATCAGCCGCGGGATCGCGTTGATCATGATCGTCTCGTTGAGGATGACCACGAACGTGGCGAGCACCAACAGCCGGATCACGGCGGGGGTGCGACCCGAAACGGCGGTCGCGGACGTGGCAGGTGAGTCGAGCTGTGGGCTGGACACGGTACCTCGATCGGGGTTGTCGGGACATGACTTGGTCGTGGCTGGCGTCCCAGCCTTGGGTCTCACAAGCAGTCGTGGTCATGCATAAGACTGACCGACACCACCGACAAAACTCATCGCCCGCGTCCAGCATTCCGGCAAGTGGACCGAAATGTCATCCGATTTTCACCGGCGGCGGACAGCGATCTCCAGCTCACGCGAAGGAGCCCCGCAGCCAGATGGCGACCTACCTGCTCGGCCGGGGGACCAGCGGTTGGAGCTGGATCACCAGCACAGAGGGCACGCCCAGCACCCGTCAAGAACCCGCCGCTACTTCGGGTGAGCGCAACGGGAGTCGGTGGTCACCCGGCAGACCGTGGTGACCACTGACTCTCCCTCGTCACACCACCGTGGGGAGATGCCGCTCGAGCAGGTCGATCACACCGTCAGGATTCTCCAGGGCGTGGACGTGACCCGTGTGCTCCATTACGACCAGCTCGGCGTGTGGCACCCCCGCGACGATCTGCTTGGACTTCTCGGGCGGATAGGTGTGGTCCTCGGTGCCTGCGACGACGACGAGCGGGACGGTGATCGCGGCCAGCTCGTCCAAGACGCCGGCCCGGTGCGGGATGTGCCACGCCGCGTCCGCGTACTCGGGGCCACGACTCAAGAGGAGCTGGCGCACCCCGGCGAGGATGTGGGCACGAGACGGGTCGTTCAGGGTGGTCTCGCCCATCATGAACGTGAGTAGACCCTCCAAGATCGGCTCCATGCCGTGCTCGCCGAGCACGTCAATGAGGACGTCCATCTCCTCCACCTGCTCCTCGACGTCGGCTGACGTACCCATGACGACCGCCGAGCGCAGCAGCTCGGGGTGACGTGCCGCGAGCCGGAGCCCGACGAACCCGCCCATCGAGTTGCCGACGAACACGACCGGCGCGATGCCGAGCGCGCCAATGAGCTCGACGACGTCCTGGGTGAGCGTGTCGTAATCGAGCTGATCGCGGGGGGCACGAGCACTGCGCCCCTGTCCTCGATGGTCGTACCGGATCACCCGGTAGCGGTCGTTGAAGTGATCGGCCTGGGCTTGGAACATCCGGGTGTCGAAGAACATCGACGGGCTCATGACGAGCGCCGGAGCATCCCGTGGACCGTCGTCCTCGTAGTAGAGCGTCGTGCCGTTGACGTCGATGGTTGGCATGGTGCACCTCCTGCGATTGCCAGCAATATAATCTGAATTCAGTTTCAAGTAGAAGCGGCCGCAGTGCCCAGATGACGCCACAGGGGGTCTTCGAGCTTCGCGGTGGCCACAGTGAGGTCGCCACCGTTCAGGCTGAGGGAGCGGACCGCCCCAGGGGCTCCTATCAGCTGTGGGTTAGTGGCGCCGTGGAAGACGGTGTCGCTCAACTGGAAAAGATGAGGGCTCGTGAACTCCCATCCATACAAGGTCCAGGATTCATCTTGGCCGGCTTGGGGACGAGGCGGCACGGCCAACTGGACCAGGGCCGAGCCGGCGTATGGATGTTCATGCCGAGTGTGCGCTGCCACGTATTTGACCAACCGCAGCTCGGCCTCCGCAGGCAGATCGGAGGCTGCCCCTCCCTCCACCTCGGAGTCTCGTTCCAGCTGCGGTATCACCGATGTGACCCACTCTCGGGTCGTGCCGCTGACCTCGCCGGCGAGTGCGCGCAGGCGCGCCGCGAACCAGGGAGCCAGGTCAGGCCCTCCTTTCCGTACCCAGCCCTCGACCAGCTGACGGAATGCCTCCTCGCGCCGGCTCGCCCGCATGTACGTGCTTGCGGCGAGAATGGACTTCCCCGCGCCGGCAAACGCCAGACATAAAGGTCGAACCAAGACCTCACCGGCATGGCGGGCGTAGCGGACCATACGAATCTGCAGCATCGCATTGTGCAGGATCGTCGCGGCGACCAAAGGGCCCTCGCCCAGCGGTTCCTGCCATCGCGGCGGAGGAGCCTCATGAGATGGCCGCGAGCCCGCCAGGGTTCGCGCATCGAACGCTCGGCCTGCTGCGGACAGGTGCCAGCTCAGGTCGTCGGGGTGGACGGTGGCACCCGCCGCACGCAGGATTCCGCGTTTCCCCATGCCGATCGCCACCTGTCCCGTCCCGAAATCCATGGTGATCCTGGACGAGTCATGGGAATTGAAGTGTGCGTCGGTGACCTCGTCTAGCCGCAGCCGTAACTCGGCGACCTCGTCGGCTGGCCGTTCAGAGGTGTATCGGCGTCGGGCGGTCACAACCAGGGCGCCGGTCAACCGGGTGCCGATCCGTTCCAACAACAGGGAGCGAACCTCGGCGGTGGCCAGGTCGTAGTCGACGCCGACCGCCGCGGCGACCTCCGTCGTCAGCGGCTCCCTAGACGCCCTCACGACTCCCCGGTAATCGCGGTAGTGGCGGTAGTGGCGGTCGGTCCCCATCGACGGTGGCAGCAACGGGTACCCGGCGATCGCCGACTGCTCCGCCATCCACGTCCGCCGCTCCACACCGAAAGCGGCCATCCACTCCAGGGCGGCACGTGCCCGCCGGTCACGGCCCCACCATGTACGGGCGGCCAGTGCGCGGAACAAGGGAAAGGTGTTGTTGTCCCACACGTCGGAAACCGTGTAAATGGTCTCACGATCGTAGGTTCTGGCGTCCGCGGCAGCCTCCGCCATCTGCACAAGCGAACGGTCCAGCAACGCACCCAACGTGCCAGCCGTCATCACGTTCCTGGCCGTCTCCACACAGATCATCATGTATCAGGAGCCCGGGACTCCTTCACACGGCAAGCTGATGCGACCCGCCACAGCCGGTGCTGTGGCGTCATGACGATCTACGCCCACGCCTCCCTCGATGAGAAGCTCAAGGCGCTCGCCAAGCTCGGCAGGACTCTGACGTGACCGAGCCTGCCACGTGGAAGCGCTCCAGAACCCCTGGGACGCTTCTGCGCATTCGCTAGTAGTGCCACTTCTCACTGTGGCGATGTCTCGTCGGCTCAGGCTCTTCACCACGCAGAAGCGTCAACCGGACGTGCTGACGGGCTTTGTGCTCCGCGATGTTCGCATCCATGCCAATGCCCTCATAGGAACCGCCGACGTCGCGCCTGAAGCGGCGGCCGTCCTGCTCCTGGATACGTCGGGGCATCGTGTCTGACAATTCGGCGTGCCGGAGCCACAGCATCAACGAGAGACGGATCTTGCGGCTGGAGTACCCCTTATCGGCGATCAGCGTGCCCGGCCGGGTGCCAGGACGACCCCCGGCCGGGCGGCGCAGCCGGAACTTGGCCATCACCGCCTCGAACGCGGTGCAGTCGACCACGTTGCCGCCGGTCAGATACAGCGCCAGCGGCAGCCCACGGGCTTCGACAAGCAGGTGCAGCTTGGTGGTCAACCCCCCGCGGGACCGTCCGAGCACCTGCCGGTTTTGCGATTGCTCCGTATCGATCGTCCCGCCGTCATCCCCCTTTTACGGGCCCCGGCCGCGTGCTGACGCGCCCGGGCGATGGTGGAATCGATGCTCCCCATCAGCTCGACCTGGCCGATCGAGTCGTCCTTGACCTGCATCTCCTCCAGCAGCCGAGCCCAAGTGCCGTCTTCTTCCCAGCGTTTGAACCGCTCATGGCAGCAACGGCTCGATCCGCACCCACGCCTTGTCGGTCAACTCACCACGTCGCACCACGATCGACGGTCCTCATGCGGTCCCGAAAGGCCGAGCGTCGCAGCGCTCTCCTCGAACCGCTGGTGGCTCTTGCCGTACGGACGGCGTGGGAACCCATCAAGAGCATGATCCACGCGACGGGGATCGAGGAGTTGCAACGGACATGCCGGATTCTCGCCGTCCTCATCTGTCCGGCACCCGAGGATCACAAGGCGGTCCAGGATGGCGCTCTTCTCCCCTTGGCGAAGGAGGGGATGTTGGAAACCAGCAAAGAGCGGCTTGAGCAAGTCTTCCCCGCAGAGTGGGTTCGCCGCCTCAGAGAGGGACTCAGCGGCGCCTGAGTAGGGTCGTCGGCGTCCGGGGGCCTGGAGGCGAGGGCACGAGCCCGCTGGTGTGCATAGAAGGGTGGGCCTGCGTTGCTGTACAACGCTGCTGTCCGACCACGAAAAAGGCTCCCCGGGATCATCCCAGAGAGCCTTTGACCTGGAGCGCGGCCGAGAGGACTCGAACCCCTAACCTTCTGATCCGTAGTCAGATGCTCTATCCATTGAGCTACGGCCGCTCGCTGCGTAAGCAAGCATAGCGGGTCTTCGGGAGTGACTCGAACCGGTTACCGCGCTCATGAGCGTGCCGACTCCGTCCTGCTGGACCAGAGGGTGTGGCTGATGGGCCGGATGAGGGCGATCAGGGGGATCAAGAGCGATGCGTAGCCAGATGGCCCACTCGGGGCGAGCGCGGGCCATGCCGCCTGGCGGGGGGCCGGGGGCCGTCGGCGAAGCGGCGGCGGAACTTGTCCCGGTCCTTCCGGTGCGTCGCGTGGGCGTGGGTCGTCCAATGCGGAGATCGCGAGGGAGCTCGACATCGCCGGGGTCACTACCACGACGCATGTCAGCTCTCACTCGTGTGGTGGGTGGGCACGTAGGGTGATCGGTGTGAGTGTGCCGCCGCCGCAGCAGCCGGGTGTGCCGGAGCCGCCTCGGAGGACCGGGGTGGTCGTCGGGTTGGCGTTCGTTGGGGCCTTCGGCTACTGGGTCTTCAACGTGGTGGTCGCCATTGTGGTGCTGAGCATGGAGTCTTCGGTGGCGATCGGCGTCGGGGCGGTGATCTTGGCGTTGGCTGCCCTCGGGGGTGGCATCGTCTTGCTGGTGCTGCGTCGGTCTTGGGCGCTGGGGCTGGGGCTTGGGCTGCTGATCGGCTGGGCGTTGGCGTCGATTGTCACGGCCGGGTACTGCACAGGGCTGAATCCAGGGATGTACGCGTAGGCCAGGGGCCGGCTGATACGTCTTGGCGCCTGGGTTGCTGGGCTTCTTTTGGGGCTCGTCTCGCGTCCTTCGGTCGTCGTGGGTCTGTGGTCGTGTCCTTCTGGTGCGGCTTGTGGCCTGTGGGTTGTGGTTCTGGGGGATCCGTACAGACAAATGCAAGTGCTGACCCCTAGCCTGGCTTCGGATCAGGGAGAGCTCACGTAGATGAACACACCACCACCACCGGATTCTCCGGACGGAATCGGGTCGGCCTCTGGCGAAAGTGGGCCGGAGCAGGGGCAGGGGCGGGGCGATGCGCTTCCAGGTGACATGCGGTCGCCTGGGCAGGGCGAGGTGTCGCCCGCTGGTCATGGGGTGGTGCCGGGTCAAGGTGGATCGCTGCCGGGCCCGGGTCGGGGTCCGGCCGGAGTGGAGGGCGATTCGCCGGGAGTGGGCGGATCCCCCGCCGGAGCGGGTGACGTGCCACCGCGAGTGGGTGGGCTCCCTGGTGGGGCGGGGGGCGTGCCGCCTGGAGGGATGCCGCCCGGTGGGTGGGGGGTGCCGCCGGGGCCTGCGCCTGGTTCCGGGGGCGGGTCCGCTGGGGTGGTGGTGGGGTTGGCGTTTGTCGGGTTTGTGGTCTACAGCGTGATCAATGTCGTCGTCGGGTTCTTCATCGTCATCGCGTCCATGGAGCAGAACAGCGGCACCAGCGCTGGGTTCGTCGCGGCCGGGGCCGTGGTGCTGGCGCTGGTGGGGCTGGGGGCAGGGACCGGGCTGTTGTTCGTGCGGCGGCCGTGGGCGACCGGGCTGGGGCTGGGGCTGATGATCGGGTGGGCCTTGTGGTCGATCGTCTCGGCGGGGTTCTGTACGGGGCTCAATCCGGAGTTGTACGCCTGACATGCCACTGCATGAGATTTTCGTGGGCCTTGGGGTGCTGGTCGCTTCTGTGGTGTTCGTACGGGAGGCACGGCGGCGGGGGGCGCTCAACGAGCAGTCGCTGGTCACCGTCACGGGGGCGCTGGTGGGTGGGGCGATCGGGATGCGGTTGGCCGGGTGGCTGGAGACGCTTGATCTGTCCGATCTCTGGCTGTACGGCTCGCGGAGCGTCCTCGGCGGCCTGACCGGGGCGTACGTGGGTGTGCTGGTGGCCAAGAGGATCATCGGCTACAAGGAGCGGACGGGCGATCTGTTCGCCCCCGCGGTGGCGTTGGGGATGGCGGTCGGGCGGATCGGCTGCCATCTGACCGAGGCACCGGGGCGGCCCACGGATCTGCCGTGGGGGGTGCATGCTCCCGCGACCACGCCCGAGTGTCCCGGCTGCCTGGTGGGGCAGGCCATGCACCCGTCGTTCGTGTACGAGATCGTGTTCCACCTGGCCGCGTTCGGCGCGCTGGTGTGGGCGCGCGGCAGGCTCAGCCGGCCGGGCGAGCTGTTCACGCTCTACCTGGCCGGGTACGCGGTGTTCCGGTTCGCGGTCGAGTTCGCCAGGGCGAACGAGACCGTCTGGCTGGACCTCACGCGGCCACAGTGGTTTCTCGTCCCGGGCCTGTTGCTGCTCGGGATCAGGGTCGGGTACGGGTGGCGACGCGGCTACTACGATGCCCTTTTCCGGCGGAAGGTCGTCAGATGAGCACTGGGATGGGACTGCGGGGAGACCGCATCCTGAGGTACGTCAACGCCTTCTGCCCGCACTGCCACGGCCAGGACCTGGAGCGGGTGGAGCGGCTGAGCGGCTATCTGGCCGTTCGGGACGGCAGGGTGTGGCTGGAGCGCGGGTGCCGCGAGCACGGCCTGGTGCGGACGCTGTACGACGAGGACCCGGAGATCCTCGCGTACCTGGAGGAATGGACCGCTCCCACGAAGCAGCACATCCCGGACGTGGCCGGGAACTTCGCGCCGGTGCCCGCCGCGTACCTGCAGGGCCTGCCCGAGATGCAGACCCAGCACACGTGCATCCTGCTGGAGGACATCGTCGATGCGTGCAACCTGCGCTGCCCGACCTGTTTCACCGGCAGTTCCCCCGAGCTGAGCGGTGTCGTCCCGGTGGCCGAGGTTCTCGCCAACGTCGACCAGCGCCTCGCCCGCGAGAACGGCAAGCTCGACGTGCTCATGCTGAGCGGCGGCGAGCCGACCCTGCATCCGGAGCTCGCCGACCTGCTCGGCGAGCTCGTACGGCGGCCCGTCACCCGCATCCTGATCAACACCAACGGCGTGCTCATCGCCCGTGACGACGACCTGCTCGACCTGCTGACCGAGCACAGGGAGCGGGTCGAGGTCTACCTGCAGTACGACGGGAGCTCGGCCGAGGCGTCGAAGCATCACCGCGGCGGTGACCTGCGACGCCTCAAGGCGCAGGCCGTGCAGCGGTTGTCGGAACGCGAGATCTTCACCACGCTGGTGATGACGGCGGCGCTCGGCGTCAACGACGGCGAGATCGGCGACGTCATCCGGCTGGCCCTCGACACCCCGTACGTCGGCGGCGTGTCGCTGCAGCCGCAGTTCGGCTCGGGCAGGTCGGGGCCGATCGACCCGATGGACCGGCTCACCCACACGGGCGTGCTCGGGCGGCTCGGCCCGCAGACCGGGGGGCTGGTCACGTGGCGCGACCTCACGGCTCTGCCCTGCTCGCATCCGCACTGCTGCTCGGTGGGCTACCTGATCCGCGACGACGCGCGGCAGTGGCGCTCGCTGGTGGCGCTGATGGGGCACGACCGGCTCAAGGCGAACCTCGGCCTGGTGTCCAACCGGATCGCCGACAGCGAGATCCCGCGCGAGCTGCGGCTGGCCGTACAGGAGTCGCTGCTCGGACTGCTGTCGGAGCAGTCGTCGCTGTCGCATCCGCGGATCGGCGAGTTGTGGCGCGACATCTGCGAGAACTGCGACCTCGGCGTGGCCACCCTGCTCACGCTGGCTTCGTCGGCGCTGCCCGGCGGGCGCAGGAAGCTGCGCAGGATGCTGGGCGAGCGAGTGGTGCGGGTGACGGTGAAGCCGTTCATGGACATCTCGACGATGATCGAGGAGCGGCTGACGCAGTGCTGCGTGCACGTCGGCACGCGGGCCGGGCGAGCACCCGATCAGGCACGGGATCAGTGTGCGCCGTTCTGTGCGGTGCAGGCGTGGCCGCGGCTGGCGGGGCAGCGGCTGTCCGCGGTGGCCTCCGAACCCCGCGCACGCCTGCCTCTGGAGGTCGTCACATGAAAGCGCCGCTGGAGGTCGTCACGTGAAGGCCGAGCCCTACGATCCGCTGCGGTTGTGCGTGTATGCGACGGTCGCGCTGCTGGCCTGGTTGCTGGGGGCGTGGGCGGTGCTGGGGTTCGCGGCGCTGGGGTTCGCGGGTTACTGGAAGGCGCGGCGAGCCGGGTTGTCCCGGAGCAAGTGCCTGCTCCGGGACACCCGGCTCGTGCTGGCCTACCTGGGGCTGCTGGGGGTGGTGGCGGTGGCCGCGATCATTCACCCTTTGTTGTGACGGCCGCCAGGTTCAGCACGGTGAACTCCTTGCCGCCGCCCCGCTCCTTGGACTGGCACGTCTTCGACTCCCCCTCGGACCCGCACACGTCGTAGTGCTCCCGGTCCTCATCCCAGTAGATGATCGTGGTGGGCGAGGAGGAGACGCCTCTGCCCAGGGCGCTCGCGCCGTTCGGCCAGACCTTGCCGACGCCTGCCTTGAGGCCGGTGGCCGCGTCGAACACGATCGACCGCGCAGTGCTCTCCGACACCGGAGTGCTGTCGTGTCCGGAGAGGAGCGCGAACCGGGTGCCCAGCCGGTCGTCGTCGGACCCCATCAGGGTGAGCTCACTGGGCAGCGTCTTCCGGACGAAGCCGTCCACGCGCTGTGCGATCACCCCTTCCTTCGTCATGGCGAAACACCAGTCGGGGAGGCAGCTCATGCCCTTCGCCCCGTCCGGTACCTGTACGTCCTTCGACTCGCCGGTCTCCAGGTTGACCAGCCTGTGCTGGTTGGTGACGTCCCCGCGGCGAGTGCGGTCACCCGCCCACGGCCAGGAGAGGAGGTGCAGCCCGTCGCTGCCCGCGATGCGTTGAGGCGTGCCGCCTGTCAGCGGCACGCGGTAGACGCCGCCCGACCGCACCGACCAGACGACGGAGTCGTCCGTGACGCCGATGCGCTCCACCTCGGCCATCGAGCCGGTGACCTCGCCCAGTTGCTTGGCCTCGCCGCCCTCCCTGGGCATGATCCAGAAATCTGCCCATTTGTCGCCGTTGTTGGGGGTCTCGCCGTACCAGGCGATGTGCTTCTCGCCGACCTCGAAGTTCTGGGCGTAGTAGCCCCGTACGTTCGTGGGAGCCGGTACGTCACCGAGGACGCGCGCGCTCTTGGCCGCCGAGTCGTACACCTCCAGCCGCCCCGCCTTCTCGAACGAGGACTCGGCGATGAGGAGCACCTCAGTTGGGCTCATGCCGGTTATCGGGCGATATTTCCAGCCGTCGGCGGCCTTGGCGGGCATCTTGAAGACCGCCTTGGGCCAGACCTCGGCCGCAGGTTGGACCTCCAACCTCGATGGTTCGCCGGAGGTCACGGTGACAGCCGGCCCCGCCTGCCCGCCCCCGCTGGACAGGACGGCCGTCGTACCGCCCGCGACCGCCACGACCGCGGCCGCCGCCAGCATCACCTGTACCCGCTGCCTGATGCGGCGGGCACGCCTGCGGGCGGCCACCGCGCCCGCGAGACCGTCCGAACGCACCTGGTCCGCGGCGGTGCGCAGGGTCCGGATCAGGTCCTCTTCGCTTCTCATCGCGCCTCCTGCAGCACTCGCTTGATCCGGAGCTTGTCCAGGGCACGGGAGGCCTGGCTGCGCACGGTCCCACGGGAGACGCCGAGCACCTCGGCGATCTTCTCGTCGGGCAGGTCCTCGTAGTAGCGGAGCACGAGAACGGCCCGCTGCTTGCGGGGAAGCTCCTGGAGCTCGGCCCAGAGGTCGGCGTCGCCGTAGTGGTCGAACCTGCCGCGCTCGGGCACCGCGGCGACCAGGTCCTCCCGGTGCCGCCGCCGCCAGGCGTTGATGTGCAGCCGGACCATGGTCGTGCGGACGTACCCCTCCGGGTCGTCCTTCCTGCGGACGCGCGGCCAGGCGTCACCCAGCCTGGCTAGCGCCTCCTGAACGAGGTCGGCGGCGTCCTCCGAGTTTCCGGAGAGCACGTAGCCGTACCGCAGGAGCGCCTCGCCCCGCGCTCGGACGAACTCATCGAAATCAGCCGTATGGTCCACGAACCCAAGGACCGGCGGGCGGGCGCTTCTGTTGCACGGGAAAGAGCACGGGGAAGAGCACGCGGAAGAGAAGGACTACTCGGCCGGGATGTACAGGCTGAGCGTCTCGGCGATGCAGGCCGGGCGCCGCTCCCCCTCGACCTCGATCGTCACCTTGAGGTTGGACAGGTAGCCGGCGGGGGTGCCCTTGACGTCGCTCAGCTCGCCCGAGGCCCTGACGCGCGCGCCGACCGGCACCGGCCTCGGGAAGCGGACCTTGTTGAGGCCGTAGTTGACGCCCATGGCGATGCCCTCGACGCGCAGGAGCTCCATCATGAACGACGGCAGCAGCGACAGGCTCAGGTAGCCGTGCGCGATCGTGCCGCCGAACGGGCCCTCCTTGGCCCGCTCCACGTCCACGTGGATCCACTGGTGGTCGTCGGTGGCGTCGGCGAAGAGGTTGACCTGCTCCTGGGTGACCGTGCGCCACTCGGTGGGGCCGAACGTCTCACCGACGGCCGACTTGAGCTCCTGTACGTTCGCGAAGGTCCGCATGGGGCGAACGTTATTGGGCTCGCGGTACGCCTGCCAAGTTCGGCATCCGATGAGCAGCCGGGCGCGGGGTTGCGAAGATCTTTACCCGAAACCATCGCATGCGTGTTCGAGTCCGCGCTACAGTTCTCGGTAGCGAATCGAACAGAGGTTCGGCCTGGTGAGAGGGGGTGTGTCCGGTGACTGTGATGGCGCCCTCGCCTGTTCGGACACGCCGTAGCGCTTTCTGCCCAAATCTAAGACGGCCGCTATATCCCGCAATAAAGTCCGAGAGCGTGGACCCTGTGCGCAATCCCTACGCCCCCGGAGCCGGGCAGCGTCCTCCCGAGCTGGCCGGGCGCGACCGCGAGCTCCAGCAGTTCGAGGTCGTGCTGGAGCGGGTGGCCCGTGGCCGCCCCGAGCGGAGCATGGTCGTCACCGGCCTGCGTGGCGTCGGGAAGACCGTCCTGCTCAACACGTTCAAGTCCATGGCGATGCAGCGGCTGTGGGGCACGGGCAAGATCGAGGCCCGGCCCGACCAGTCGATCCGCCGTCCCGTCGCCGCCGCCCTGCACATGGCGATCCGCGAGCTGGCCCCGCGCCACCGGGCGCCGGAGCGCATCGAGGAGTTCCTCGGGGTGCTCAAGGCGTTCGCGATGCGCGATCCGGCCGCGGCCAAGGGCACCTCGCACTGGTCGCCCGGCATCGAGGTGCCGGCCAGCCGGGGCCGCGCCGACTCCGGCGACCTGGAGATCGACCTCACCGAGCTGTTCGTCGACGCGGCGAGCGTGGCCACCGACCTGGGCGTGGGCATCGCGCTCTTCATCGACGAGATGCAAGACGTGCAGGCCGCAGACGTCTCCGCGCTCTGCGCCGCCTGCCACGAGCTGTCCCAGTCGGGCGGCCCGCTGATCGTGGTCGGGGCCGGGCTGCCGCATCTGCCGAGCGTGCTGTCGGCCAGCAAGAGCTACTCGGAGCGGCTGTTCCGCTACGCGCGCATCGACAAGCTCGACCGCGAAGCGGCCGACCTGGCGCTGATCCTGCCCGCGCGCGAGGAGCAGGTGGAGTTCACGCAGGACGCCCTCGACGCGCTCTACGAGGCGGCCGACGGCTATCCCTACTTCGTCCAGGCCTACGGCAAGGTGGCGTGGGATCTGGCGCCACGCAGCCCGATCACGGTGGACGACGTCAAGGTCTCCGCTCCCGAGGCCGAGGAGGAGCTCGCGGTGGGCTTCTTCGGCAGCCGCTACGAGCGGGCCACCCCGGCCGAGCGCGACTACATGCACGCCATGGCCCAGATCGGTGACGAGCCGGTCTCCACGGCTGAGGTGGCCGACGCCCTCGGTCGCAAGCCGTCCAGCCTGTCACCCGCCCGCGACAGCCTCATCAAGAAGGGGCTGATCTACAGTGCCGAGCGCGGCCAGATCGCGTTCACCGTGCCACATTTCGGGAGGTTCCTACGTGCGCAACCGATCTAGCCGGCACCCCTAGTCCTCTATTGGGTTGTCTAGTGGGGAAGCTAGACAGCCCAATAGAGCCATATCGCCATGCCCGTCGAGGGAAATCTACGGCTGTCTAGCGTCAGGCCGATACAGGCGTATACGCGGGCAGAGATCCGCTGTCCTCCGGGCTGACCACGGCGACCCGCACCGCCGGGCGCCTCCCGCTGAGATAGACCGCGAAGACGACGTCGCCGCCGTCCTTGCCCTGGAAGGCGAAGAACCGCCAGCACAGCTCCCGCCAGCTGTCGTACGGCTCCGCCGCGGCGACGTGGTCCCGGTGCGTACGCCACGGGCCGCTCCCCCGCAGCCGAGACAGCGCGACGCCCTCGGCGGGCGCCGGCCGCTGCTCGCAGGGCGCGCGGTAGCGGAGCCGGTCGATCATCTCCTCGAGCTCCGGCGACAGCAGCGCCAGCAGACCGACCCCGGCGGCGACGAACCACGACGGCCGCGCGAACGCCACCCATCCGGGCACCTCCGCCCACACGGTCATCACCGCCATGCCGGTGAGCACGACGGTCCTGCCGACCGCGCGGATGCCCACCGGGGCCGCGCTGACCTCGCCGAAGCACCCGCACCCCGCGTCGGGCCGCCGCCTGCGCAGCTCCAGCAGCACGTACGTGGAGAGCGCGAAGAACATGACCGTCGCCCACCGGAAGACTGGCACGGTGGTCACGAGGAGCCCCACGGCGAGCACCAGTTCCCCCACGGCGCAGGCCACCAGCGCCGGTGCCTGCATGCGCCCCGGAACGAGCACGGCCGGCCCCAGCCTCGACAGCGCCCCCGGCTCGCCACCCGACCGCACCGTGACGAGCTTGGCCACCGTCCCGAGGACGAGCAGCACGATCAGGACCGGTAGCTGCGATGCCACCACCAGCGTCACCCCAATCCGATCTGAGCGTTGAAGCACCCCTTGACCAGGTCGCCGCCGAGCTCGACGTACGACGACGGCGAAAGCTCCGCGATCCGGCCGCGCGGCGACGTACCGCATTCCACGCAACGATCGCAGAAGCGCCCGGCCACGCAACCGCACGCGACGATCGGGACGTTGACCGAGCGGTCCGCGCAGACGTTCTTCACCTGGAGCAGCGACCCCACCGCGAGGTACGGCAGGCCGGCGCACGACACCTCGGCGTCGGGACATCCGGCGTCAGAACGTTCCACCATCGGGTAGGCGACGCCGCGCTCGCCGTCGTCGAACGCGTCCGACCAGGTCGCGGTCCCGGAGACGCGCGGCTGGCCCCCGGCGTAGGCGGGCGGCGGAGGTGGCACGGCCTTCGCGGCGTAGGGGGGCTGGGAGGTCGCGGGCAGCAGGGCCAGGCACGTCCCGTCCTTGCGGACGCCGATCGCGTCGAAGAGGTAGCCGGGCTCCAGCTTGGGGTGGCGTACCTGGATGCGGCCGGTGGCCCGGTAGGGGATGACGATCGTCCGGCGGCCCCGGTGCGGGCCGCAGGAGAGCTGGACCGTCAGGTCCTTGCGACCCTCGATGGACAGGATGGTCCCGGTGAGCCGGGTGGTGTCGGCCCAGATCCGCTCGACGACCCTGCCCTCGCGACAGGTGCGCATCATGACCCGGGCGCCGGCGGGCAGATCGGCGGGGGTGGTGTCGCGGCCGTGCCAGGCGGTGGCCCATGGGGCGATGACCAGCCGCTCCTCCCCGCCCTCGGGCGTCTCGATGATGACCAGATGCGGGCTGATGTCGCGGATCTCCCCCGCGACGGCGCGTAACGGATCGCCGCTCGACGGCTCGGGGCCCGGCGCTCCGGCCTCCCGCCCCAACGCCGCCGCCGCGAGCATCCGCCGGCGCTCAACGCTCGGATAGCCCATCCACCCCTCCTCCTCGCTCCTATAGCGTCACACGACTTCGCGCGTGGCGCGCGGGCACATCTCATTAGGGAGCAAAATACGCATCCCCAAGGGAAGGACATGACATCCGGCGTCGTACAAACCGCCACCGACCTTGACGGACCTTTGTCGTCGGCGGGCCGAATCATGAATTCGGGTTCAGCCCTAACAGGGCATCAGGCTGCGATTCTGGCCACGATGCAGATCACCAAAGGTGAAGAGGAGTTCCGCGAGTACGTCCTGACCCGCGGGCCCGCCCTGCTGCGCGCCGCTCATCAGCTGACCGGACATCCCTTGGACGCCGAGGATCTGCTCCAGAACGCTCTGACCAGGACATACCTTGCCTGGGACCGCATCACGGACCGCGGGGCGCTCGACGGTTACGTCAGGCGGGCCATGGTCAACATCAACATCTCGCAGTGGCGGCGGCGCAAGGTCGAGGAGTACCCCTCCGACGAGTTGCCGGAGGTGGCCTGCGAGTCCGATGCGTACGGCGAGGTGCACGAGCGGCTCGAACGGGCGCTGAGCAGGCTGCCGGAGCGCATGCGGGCCGCGATCGTGCTGCGCTACTACGAGGACATGACGGAGCCCGAGGTGGCCAGCACCCTCGGGATCAGCGTCGGCACGGTCAAGAGCACGGTGTCGCGCGCCATGGCCAAGCTCAGGACCGAACTGGGGATCTGCTCTCCGCCGCCCCGGCCGTAGCGCAGGGCCGTACGACGTCGCGGATCGTACGGAGGGCCTCCAGGAACGCCTCGAGCTGCTCGTCGGCGAGCAAACCCGTGAAGCACCGCTGGATGTCGGCGAGATGGAGGGGCAGGACGGCCGTGAGCCGCTCACGGCCGGCGTCGGTGAGCGCCGCATAGGAGGCACGCCGGTCGGCGGTGCAGGCTACGCGGGTCACCAGACCGTCACGTTCCAGGCGATCGACGACCCTGGTCACGCCACTGGTGGACAGGCCCGTCTGGGCGGCGAGGTCGGTCATCCGCAGCCGTTCGCCGGGGGAACGGCCCAGGCGGAGAAGCGTCTCGAAGTCGATCTCGGACAGGCCCGCCGTGCTGAGCACCGGCTGCATCCGGGCGACCAGACCCGCGTGGACCTCGGCCAGCAGGCCCATGGCGGTGAGCCGGGGGTCGTCGATGGGATTCACACTCACACCCTAACCGACGATAGTTGACGTGAGGAATATTCCTCATGTAGATATCTGTTAACGCAAATATCCGTAGGGCAAGTACTCGTCTCTTGAGGAGCCACCATGACCGTCCGCACCTGGGAAGGCCTCACCATCCCCGCCCCCGGCACCTACAACCTCGACGCGGCCCACACCCGCATCGGCTTCGTCGTCAAGCACATGATGGTCAGCAAAGTACGCGGAAATTTCGGCGACTTCAGCGGCTCGGTCACCATCGCCGAGAACCCCCTCGAGTCGTCCGCCCAGCTCACGATCAAGACGGAGAGCATCAACACCGGCGTCGCCGACCGCGACGGCCACCTGCGTAGCGACGACTTCCTGGCCGTCGAGAAGTACCCGGAGATCACCTTCCAGAGCAAGCGCGTGGTTCGCCAGTCGGACGACGAGTTCACCGTCGCCGGCGACCTCACGATCCGCGACGTCACCAAGGAGGTCGAGCTCACGGTCGAGTACGGCGGCGCCGGCACGAACCCCTGGGGCCAGGACGTATGGGGCTTCTCCCTCCACACCGAACTGGACCGCGAGGACTTCGGCCTGACCTGGAACCAGGCCCTCGAGACGGGTGGCGTGCTGGTGGGCAAGAAGGTCAAGATCGAGATCGAGGGCGAGGCCAACCCCGCCTGACTCATCCACAGTCGAAAGCCCGTTCTGGAACCGGGCGGGCTTCGTCCACAGGAGGTTACCCACAGGCGGTGGATAACCTCCTCGGATTCCCACCGCGGGTCCGTCGGGGGGCACGCGCGGGTTCGTCGGGGGGCACGCGCGGGTCCGTTGGGAGGCACGCGCGGGAACCGCTTTGCCGCCTCGCCAGAAGGCCGGTACGCTGTCCTGAGCCACATGGCTTCCAGGAGGATTCGCCTAGTCAGGTCTATGGCGCCGCACTGCTAATGCGGTTTGGTGGCAACACCATCCGGGGTTCAAATCCCCGATCCTCCGCAGGTGAAAGGCCCTCGTCCCGTTTTTGGGGAGAGGGCCTTTTGATCTTTCGGTTTCCCATAGTCGCAGTGCTAGTTGCAACGGCTACGGATCGTCGTGCATCAGCGGTGTGGACACGTAAAAAAGAGAACCTGCTGTACGACCCAGATGTTCACACCCTGCTCGATGAGGAGTGTCGCGGCGGTGTGCCGGGCGTCGTGGA
>NZ_QNFZ01000034.1 GCF_003313395.1 Nonomuraea lactucae
ACTGCACTCGGGAGGGTGTGGGAGAGTAGGTCACCGCCGGACAATTGTTGGGGGAGGGGTTTCACCTGTGAGGGTGGGACCCCTCCCCTTTTTTTGTGTCCTCAAGGGACCTGGCCCACCGGCGTGGGGAGTGGTCCGTGAGGTCAGTAGGGTTGAGGCGTGGACTATCGTGCGGTTGAACGCGCGATCATGGAGCGCGGCGTCGAGTGGGACTTCGAGCCGACGCTTGACAGGATCGCGGCTCTCATGGACCTTCTCGGCTCGCCGCAGCGGGCGTACCCCGTCATTCACATAGCCGGCACCAACGGAAAGACCAGCACGGCCCGGCTCACCGAGGCGCTGCTCAGGGAGCGAAACCTGCGCGTGGGGCGGTTCACCAGCCCCCACCTGGTCTCGGTACGTGAGCGGATCACCGTGGACGGGGAGCAGCTGAGCGAGGAGCGGTTCGCGCAGGTCTACGAGGAGATCCGCCCGTACGTGGAGCTGGCCGACACGCAGGGCCGCCGCATCCAGTTCTTCGAGCTGCTCACGGCCATGGCGTTCGCCGCTTTCGCCGACACCCCGATCGACGTCGCCGTCGTGGAGGCGGGCATGGGCGGCTCGTGGGACGCGACGAACGTCGCCGACGGCACGGTTGCCGTCATCACGCCCATCTCGCTCGACCACACCGATCGCCTCGGACCCGACATCCCGAGCATCGCGGGTGAGAAGGCCGGCATCATCAAGCCCGGCGCCACCGCCGTGCTCGCCCAGCAGGAGCTCGAGGCGGCCGAGGTGCTGATGCGCCGGGCCGGTGACGTCGGCGCGGTGGTCGCGCGCGAGGGGCTGGAGTTCGGCGTGCTCAGCCGCGAGGTGGCGATGGGCGGCCAGTTGCTGACGCTGCGCGGCCTCAAGGGCGTCTACGAGGATGTCTATCTGCCGCTCTACGGCGCGCACCAGGCGAGCAACGCGGTGACCGCGCTGGCCGCCGTCGAGGCGCTCACCGGAGGTGACGACCCGCTCGACATCGAGCTGGTACGGCAGGCGTTCGCGCAGGCATCATCCCCGGGGCGGCTGGAGGTGGTCCGGCGCGAGCCCACGGTCGTGGTCGACGCCGCGCACAACCCGGGCGGCATGCAGGCCACGCTCGAGGCCCTGCACGAGGCGTTCGACTTCGCCAAGGTGATCGGCGTCGTCGCCGTCATGCGTGACAAGGATGTGGACGCCCTGCTGGAGCTCCTGGAGCCGATGCTCGAGGAGGTCATCGTCACCCGCAACTCCTCGCCGCGCTCGTTGACCGCGGAGGAGCTGGCGGGGCTCGCCGCGCCGATCTTCGGCGAGGACCGGGTGCACGTCGTCGAACGGCTCGACGACGCCATCGACAGAGGCATCGCGATCGCCGACGCCGAGGGCGAGTTCAGCGGCACGGGCGTGTTCATCACCGGCTCGGTGGTGACCGCGGGAGACGCCCGGCACCTGCTCGGCTCGGTGGTGACCGCGGGAGACGCCCGGCACCTGCTCAACGCGGAAGGTGTGTGATGAGGTTCCAGGTCACGCCCGGGATGCGCCGGCTCGGCGCCAGCGTGCTCGGCATGGAGGCCATCGTCGCCGGCCTCGTCATTCCCGTGGCGATCAGCGTCGGCGGTGTCCTGCCCGTGCTGGCCGTGACCGTCGGCGCCGGGCTGGCAGTGCTGTGCGTCGTGGCCGCCGGGCTGCTCAAGAAGCCGATCGGCTACCTTCTGGGCAGCGTCGCGCAGGTGGTGGCCATCGCCACCGGATTCCTGGTGCCGACCATGTTCTTCCTCGGAACGATCTTCGCCGCGCTGTGGATCACCGCGATATTCGTCGCTCGCCGTGTCGAAGGCGTGACTTCCCGCTAAAGTCGGCGGACATGGCCGTCCCCCCGATTCAGCGGTCCCCGAACGAGCCAGCCACGGGAACCGCCGTGAGCACCAGGTTCCCCTGGCTGCTCGACGCCGTGCTCGCGCTGCTCGTCGTGGCGGCGCTGCCCCTGGCGATCGTCTCCATCCCCAACACCGTCTCCGTGGTCGGCGACCTGCTGCCGGACGGTTTCGACCGGCTCGGCCTCATGCGCGCGCACGGGCTCGCCCTGCCCGCCATGATGCTGACCGTGCCGCTGGCCGCGGTGGCGCTGGGCCGGGCGAAGGTGGCCCATGTCATGATCGCGGGGCTGCTGATGCTCGCGCTGGCCGACACCTTGGGCGGCTACGCGGGCTCGACGTTCCTCGTGGGCGTCCTGCGGGTGTTCCACGGCATCGGCGCGGGCCTGCTCATCCCCGCCACGCTGGTCGCGGTCTGGGAGCGCCCACCCGTGCTCCGTGCCCTCTGGACCGGAGTGCTGGCCCTCAGCCTCCTCAGCGCCCAGGCGCTCGCCCTGTGGCCGCTCGACGGTGTGAACGACTGGAAGGTCACGCTCCAGCCGTACCCGATGCTGACCGGGATCACGCTGGCCCTGGCCGCCGCCTATCTCGTCGTCTGGCAGATGCGCGGCCGACGGCCGGCGCCGCTCCCGCAGCCGAAGGAGCGCAGCCGCCTGCTGCTCGCGACCATGCCCGCCGCGGGCATCGCGGTCGTGGCCATCAGCACCGCGAGCGAGGACTGGCAGGCCAACCTGGTGATCCTGGTGGCGGTGCTCGCGATGGTGGCGCTGCTCGCGCTCGCGTCCATCGGGACGAGGGAGGGCCGTACGCTCGCCTACGCCATGGTGGCGGTGGGCGCCGTGCTGCTGCCCAGCATCGCCCAGGTGACGTATGTGGAGATGGGCGGGCTGGGCGGGCCGGGGCTGAAGGGGCTGTGGATCCCGTTCGCCGTCGCCGGGCTGCTGGCGGTGGCCGCCGCGGTGCTGGTGTGCCTGTTCGCGGGAGACGCGGGGAGGTGGCTCACGCCGCTGGGGCTGCTGGCCATGGTGGTGGGCCTGTGCTCGGTCCGTGTCGTGGTGCCCAACCCCGACGGGCTGGTGCTGGTGGTCCCGTTCACGCTCCTCGCGGTGGGGGCCGCCGTCGCGCTCACGGCGGCGCTGCGGCCCGCGGGGTTCGGGGCCGCGCTGTTCGGGCTGGCGCTCTGCCTTCCCGGCGTGCTGGCGGGCTACCTGCTGGGCACCGGGGTGCAGATGGCGATGTTGCGGGGGGTGGGGGCGCCGCAGGAGCTCGTGGACAGGTTCGTGGGCGCGTTGCACCTGTGGGCGCTGATCGGGGGCTTCCTGGTGGTGGCGGTCATCGTGCTGGCCGCCCTGCTGGCCCGCCGCACGCCCGCCGGCGACGGCCCCGACGACGACACCCTGTCCGGTACGGCGGACGAGACGGGCCCGGATCCGGGTCGGGACCTGGGCCTGGACGAGGCGGACGAGGCGGACGAGGCGGACGAGGCCGAGAGCGCCGGGACGGGCCAGGCCGGGGCAGACGTTGGCGCCGGGATGGCCGAGGCCGAGTATGGCGGAAAGAGCCGGACTCAGACGGACGCCGCAAGGGACCGGGCTCAGACAGAGGACGCCGGAAGGGGCCGGGCCGAGGCGGACGGCCGCGGGAAGGGCCGGGCCGAGGCGGGCGATACCGAGCCGGATGGCGCTGGGAACGACCAGGTCGCGGCAGGCGGCGGTGGGAAGAGCCGGAGCGGGGCGGGGAGCGCCGGAGGGGGTGCGTCCGAGGCGGAGCCGGGTGGGGGCGAGTCGTCGGCGGAGGTCACCGGTCCCGTGCCGCGAGTCCCGCCGGTTCCGCCGCAGGCCGCCTCTCCCGAGGACGGCGGCTCGTCCTAGAGCGTCCGTCGCCAGCGTCCGTCGCGGCGTCCATCGCCAGCGTCCAGGGCGGGGCGAGCGGGCAGGGCGTGCGGGGCGGGCGGACCGGGTGTGCGGGGCGAGCGGGCACGGGTGTGCGGGACGAGCGGGCTGGGTGTCCTCGTGCGCGCCCTGGGCGGGGTTCGCGCGGGACGGTGGTACGAAGCGGGTGGGCCGCCGGTAAGCTGAGCCGCAGCTACGGCGACCGAGGCCCTCCGTGCAGGATCGCGGCGGGGGAGCCGTTCTCGACCGGGTCGTCCCGGCGCGCGTAGCCGTATCCGCGACCCCCAGACCCTGTTCGAAGGAGAACCTCAAGTGTCCGAGCGCACTCTTGTCCTGATCAAGCCCGACGGGGTGAAGCGCGGCCTCATCGGTGACGTGATCGCCCGCGTGGAGCGCAAGGGCCTCAAGGTCGTGGCGATGGACCTGCGCACCCTCGACGTCGACACGGCCAAGGCCCACTACGCCGAGCACTCCGAGCGGCCGTTCTTCGGCGAGCTCGTCGAGTTCATCACCTCGGGCCCGCTCGTCGCCCTGGTGCTCGAGGGTCCCCGCGCCGTCGAGGCCTTCCGCGCGCTCGCCGGGCTGACCGACCCGGTCAAGTCCGCTCCGGGGACGATCCGCGGCGACCACGCCCTGGAGATCGGCGAGAACGTCGTCCACGGCTCCGACTCGCCCGAGTCCGCCGCCCGGGAGATCAAGATCTTCTTCCCCGACCGCTTCTAGCCGCGGCGGAGGTTCGCCCTCCGTGCCGTCCACGGGTGCCCGCTCGGCCTCACGCGCCGAGCGGGCACCGTGCTTTAATCCGCATTTCGGGCAAAAGGGGCTTGGCGGAGAGGCGGCAGGATTTTTGAGGGGCACGTGGGCTCATTGCGCGTGCTGGTGGGTACGTCACGTTACGATTCGAATTCGGTCCGTAGTCATTGGCGTACGACATTACGGAAGGCTCCGTTCCCCATGGGCAGCAAGCTCGCGTTTCTCGGCCGTGACATGGCTGTCGACCTCGGCACCGCCAACACGTTGGTGTACGTGCGGGGCCGCGGCATCGTGCTGAACGAGCCGTCAGTCGTCGCCATCAACACCTCGACCGGCAAGATCGTGGCGGTGGGCATCGAGGCCAAGCGCATGATCGGCCGCACGCCCGGCAACATCGTGGCCGTCCGCCCGCTCAAGGACGGCGTGATCGCCGACTTCGACGTCACCGAGCGGATGCTGCGCTACTTCATCCAGCGTGTGCACAGGAGACGCCACTTCGCCAAGCCGCGCGTCATCATCGCCGTGCCCAGCGGCATCACCGGCGTGGAGCAGCGGGCGGTGAAGGAGGCCGGCTACCAGGCGGGCGCACGGAAGGTCTACATCGTCGAGGAGCCCATGGCCGCGGCGATCGGCGCCGGGCTGCCGGTGCACGAGCCGACCGGCAACATGGTCGTCGACATCGGCGGAGGCACCACCGAGGTGGCGATCATCTCGATGGGCGGCGTGGTGACCAGCCAGTCGATCAGGGTCGGCGGCGACGAGCTCGACCAGGCGGTGATCACGTTCGCGAAGAAGGAGTTCTCGCTCATGCTGGGCGAGCGCACCGCCGAAGAGATCAAGATGGCGATCGGCTCGGCCTGGTCCAACGGTGACGAGGCGCACGCCGAGATCCGCGGCCGTGACCTGGTGAGCGGTCTGCCCAAGACGGTCGTGGTGTCCGCGGCGGAGATCCGCAGGGCCACCGAAGAGCAGGTCAACACCATCGTCGACGCCGTCAAGACCACGCTCGACAGATGCCCGCCCGAGCTGTCCGGCGACCTGATGGACCGTGGCATCGCGCTGACCGGCGGCGGGGCGCTGCTCAAGGGCATGGACGAGCGGATCAAGGCGGAGACGGGGATGCCCGTCCACCTCGTCGAGAACGCCCTCGACTCGGTCGCGCTCGGTTCCGGCAGGTGCGTCGAGGAGTTCGAGGCACTGCAGCAGGTGCTCGTGCCGGAGTCGCGGCACTGATGAGAGAGTCGCGCCGGGCCCGGCTGATCCTCGGAACGCTGTTGACGGCGGCCCTGGTCATCCTGACCGTCGACCACCGCCTGGGCGGCAGCTCCCCGTTCGGGCCGCTGCGGACGGCGGGCGCCTGGCTCTTCGGCGCGGTGGAGCAGACGGCCGGATCGGTCACCCGCCCGATCGGGGAGCTCCTGGGGGCCTACGCGAACGCGCCCGGCGCCCGCGACGAGATCCAGCGCCTCGAGGCCGAGAACGCCAGGCTCCGCACCGCCCTCATCGCGGGCAGGATCGACGCGGCCCGGTCGGAGGAGCTGCGGCGAATGCTCGGCCTGGCCGGGCGGGGCGGCTACAAGATCGTGACGGCGAACGTGATCGCGCGGCGCGGCAGCCCGGGCTTCGAGGAGGCCGTCCAGATCGACGCGGGCACCGCCGACGGCATCCGGCCCGAGATGACCGTGCTCAACGGCGACGGCCTGATCGGCCGCGTCGTCAGCGCCGCCGCCGGCACCGCGACGGTCGTGCTCATCAGCGACCGGGGGTCGGCGACGGGGGCCAGGCTGGAGGGTGGCCAGGAGATCGGGGTCGTCCACGGGGTGGGGGACAACGGGCGGCTCGTGCAGTTCAGGCTGCTCGACTCGACCGCGCCGCTCGCGCCCGGCAGTCGCATCGTCAGCTTCGGCTCCCAGCACGGCACGCCGTACGTGCCGGGCGTGCCCATCGGGGCGATCGAGCGGGTGGAGGCGACGCCGGGCGAGCTGACCAGGGTCGCGTTCGCCAGGCCGTTCGCGCGTCTGAGCGCGCTCGACGTGGTCGGCGTCGTGGTGCGGGCGCCGGAGCGCGACCCGAGGGACTCGGTGCTGCCGCCCCGGCCGCAGCCGAAGAAGGAGGCCGTCCGGCCGCCCAGGCGCGACACCCTGGTCAGGCCCGAGCGGGACGCGAGGGACGCCGCGCTGCGCGGGCGGGACGCGACGGACGCCGTGCGGTCGCCCGCGCGGGACTCCACCGTCGACACCCCTGAGCAGGACCTCGGGGAGCGATACCCCGGGGAGGAGCGTTCGCCGGGGCGGGACTCGGCACGTGCCGAGGTGGACCCCGGAGGCGAGCCGGAAGGCGCGGAGGTGGCGCCGGACCGTGGTCAGGGGGAGACCGGGCGCGAGTCTGGGGGCGCCGTCCGGCCGCCCGCGCGGGATCCAGGTGACACGCGCTCGCCCGAGCGCGACCCGCGAAGCGCGCGGACACCCGGCGGCGAGTCGCGAGACTCCGTCCGGTCGCCCGCGCGCGACCAGGGAGACGGTGGGCGGTCGCGCGGGGAGGGAGGCCGATGACAGGTGTGCTGATCGTGCTGGCCACGGTGCTGGTGCAGGTCATAATGGTCAACCGGGTCGCGCTGCCCGGCGGCGCCACGCCGGATCTCGTGGTGCTGGCGGTGATCGGCGTGGCAATGGCACGTGGGCCCGCGGCGGGGGCGGTGATCGGGTTCTGCGCCGGGCTGCTGGTGGACGTCATGCCGCCGACCGCGCACCTCCTGGGTCATTACGCGTTCGTGCTGGCGATCGTCGGCTACCTCGCGGGGCGTGGCCTGGGGACACCGGTCACCACGGTGATGTTGTGCGTGGTCATCGCGCCCCTGCTGGCCGCCGGCCTGGGCGGGCTGATCTCCGATCCGCGGGTGACGGTCGGCACGCTGACCGACCAGGTGCCGCTCACGATCGCCTACACGCTGATCCTCTCGCCGATCGTGATGTGGCTGTACAACCGCGGCACCAGGCCGGGGTACGCCACATGATCAGGATCCGGACCCGGCTGTTCATCCTGCACGTCCTGGTCGTGACCCTGCTCGCGGTGCTGGCCGTGCGGCTCTGGCAGGTGCAGGTGGTGCGCGGGCAGGAGTTCGTGACCAGAGCGGCCGAGACGAGGACCCGCACGGTCATCGTGCCCGCCGTGCGCGGCCAGATCCTCGATTCCTCCGGGCGGCCACTGGTGCGCAACCAGACCGCGCTGGTCGTGTCGGTCGACAGGACGGCGCTGGTGCGGACCAAGGACGGCGGGGTGGGGGTGCTGCGCAAGCTCGGCTCGGTGCTGGACAGGCCGCTCCAGCAGTTGCAGGAGCGGATCAGGCCGTGCGGGCCGACCGTGTCGCAGCCCTGCTGGACCGGCTCGCCGTACCAGCCGGTGCCGATCGAGAAGAAGGCCGACACGCGCGAGGCGCTGCAGATCCTGGAGCGCCAGGAGGAGTTCCCCGGCATCTCGGCCGAGATCCAGTCGGTCAGGCAGTATCCGCTCGGCAAGTCGGGCGCCCAGATGCTCGGCTACCTGCAGCCGGTCACCGAGGCCGAACTGGAGAAGCGCGAGGGGTTCAAGGCCGCCTACTCCGGCGTCGACCTGGCCGGGCGCGACGGCCTCGAACAGGTCTACGACGAGGCGCTGCGCGGCAAGTCGGGACTGCGCAGGGTGCAGGTCGACAGGATGGGCAAGGCCATCGGCGTGGAGCAGCAGGTACGGCCGGTCAGCGGCGACCACCTGATCACCAGCATCGACGCCCGCGTGCAGGCGGTGACGGAGCAGGCCCTGCAGAGGGCGATGAAGAGCGCGCCGAAGGCCGACGGGGGCGCGGCTGTGGTCCTCGACGCGCGTACGGGCAGGGTGCTGGCACTGGCCAGCGCCCCCAGCTACGACCCGGAGGTCTGGGCCGGGGGCATCACGGCGAGCGGCTACAAGTCGCTGCTGTCGGACAAGTCAGGCAAACCACTGGTGTCGCGGGCCATCAACGGGCAGTTCGCGCCGGGCTCGACGTTCAAGGTCTCGTCGGTGTCCGCGATGCTGCGCGCCGGCTACCCGCTCAAGGGCAACTACCCGTGCCCGGGTTCCTACATGGTGGGCGACCGGGCGTTCAACAACTTCCGCGGCATCGGGCTGGGCACGCTGTCGCTGCACATGGCGCTGGTCAAGTCGTGCGACACGATCTTCTACCGGGCGGCGTACGAGCAGTATCTGCGCGACGGCGGGCGCAGCCCCAAGAAGACGGCCAGGGAGGTGTTCGCCAACACCGCGAGGGGCTTCGGGTTCGGCAAGCCGACCGGCATCGACCTGCCCGGCGAGTCGGCGGGGCGCATCCCCGACCGCGCGTGGAAGAAGGAGATGTGGACGCTGACCAGCGCCACCAACTGCAGGCGGGCGCAGACCGGCTATCCCGAGGAGACCGACCGGGCGCGGGCGGAGTTCCTCAAGCGGCTGGCGCACGAAAACTGCACCGAGGGCTTCGTGCTGCGGCCCGGCGACTCGGCCAACTTCTCCATCGGCCAGGGGGACGTGCTGGTGACGCCGCTCCAGCTGGCCAGGGCGTACGCGGCGCTGGTCGGCGACGGCAAGCTGCGCAGCCCGCGCATCGGCTGGGCGCGGGTGCGGCCCGACGGCACGCTGGTCGAGACCTACGACGTGCCGGTGGTGGGCAAGCTGCCGATCACGGAGAAGGAGCGCCTGTACATCAAGGACGCGCTCAGCGAGGTGGCCTCCGACGGCACCGCGGCCGGGGCGTTCAGCGGATTCCCGATGGACAAGGTGCGCATCGGTGGCAAGACCGGCACCGCGGAGGTGTGGGGGAAGGCCGACACGTCGTGGTTCGCCTCGTTCGCGCCGACGAACAACCCGCGCTTCGTCGTGGTCGCCATGATCTCGCAGGGCGGCATGGGCTCGCAGGCGGCGGCGCCGGCCGTACGGGAGATCTATGAGGGGATCTACGGCATCAAACGGCCGGCGGCGCTGCCCGACGGGAAGCCCGCCTCCAAGCTGCCCACGTTCGCGCCCGACGGGACGGTGGCCAGAGGGTGATCGAGAGCACGCTGAGGCGGGGGCGGCGGTCGTTCGCCCGGCGGGCGGTCGGCGCGCAGTCGCCGCTCTGGCGGCTCGACGGTGTGCTGCTCGTCGCGGTCGCCGCGCTGTGCGTGATCGGTACGCTGCTGGTGTGGTCGTCCACGAGGACGTGGGCGCCGGGCGCCACGGGCCTGGTCAAGAAGCACGTGCTCAACCTGCTCATCGGCACGGCGCTGTTCGCCCTGACGGCCTCGATCGACCACCGGGCGATGCGCGCGTACTCGCCGCTGGTGTTCCTGGTCAGCCTGGTCGGGCTGGTCCTGGTGATCACACCGCTGGGGGCGACGATCAACGGATCCCACTCGTGGATCCTGCTCGGCGGTGGGTTCGCGGTGCAGCCGTCGGAGTTCGCCAAGCTGGGCCTGACGTTGATGATCGCGATGCTGCTCGCCCAGCCCGCCGAGGGCGGCGACCGGCCGCGCAACCTCGACGTCGTCATCGCGCTCACCGCCTCGGCGGTGACGATGGGGCTGGTGATGGCGCAGCCCGACCTGGGCACCGCGCTGGTGCTGGCGGTCATCACGGCGAGTGCGCTGGTCATCGGCGGGGTGCGCAAACGGTGGATCGCCCTGCTGGCGTCCGTGGCCGGAGCCGGGGTGTTCGCCGTGTTCGCCTTCGAGATGCTGGAGCCCTACCAGGTGGCGCGGTTCACGGCGTTCGTGGACCCGGGCGTGGACCCGCGGGGCGTCGGCTACAACAGCACGCAGTCGCTGATCGCGATCGGGTCCGGGCAGCTGTTCGGCAAGGGGCTGTTCGAGGGCGGGCAGACCACCGGCAGGTTCGTGCCGGAGCAGCACACCGACTTCATCTTCACGGTGGCGGGGGAGGAGTTCGGGTTCGTCGGCTCGGTCACGATCGTGCTGCTGCTGGGCGTGGTCCTGCTCCGGGGGCTGAAGATCGCCAGGAAGTGCGACGACCGGTTCGGGACGCTGGCCGCGGGGACGATCGTGTGCTGGTTCGCGTTCCAGACGTTCATCAACATCGGGATGACGATCGGGATCATGCCGATCACCGGGCTGCCCCTGCCGTTCGTGTCGTACGGGGGCACCGCGACCTTCGCCAACCTGATCGCGGTCGGTCTGCTCCAGTCCATCAGGATCCGCGAGCAGTCGTTCAGCTGAGGGAGGGGACCTGCCACGGTGTGACCGCCGCTACCCTGGGACGTATGCCTGTCGAGTCGATTTTCCACCGCCTGGAAGCGCTGCTGCCCAAGGTGCAGAAGCCGATCCAGTACGTCGGGGGTGAGCTCAACTCGACCGTCAAGGACTGGGACTCGGCCGACGTCCGGTGGGCGCTGATGTATCCCGACGCCTACGAGGTGGGGCTGCCCAACCAGGGTGTCGCGATCCTGTACGAGATCCTCAACGAGCTGCCCGCGACCCTGGCCGAGCGCACCTACGCCGTCTGGCCGGACCTCGAGGCGCTCATGCGCGCCGAGGGCGTGCCGCAGTTCACCGTCGACGCCCACCGCCCGGTGCGCGCCTTCGACGTGCTCGGCGTCTCGTTCTCCACCGAGCTGGGCTACACCAACATGCTGACCGCGCTCGACCTCGCCGGCATCCCGTTGCGGGCCGTCGAACGCGGCGACGACGACCCGATCGTGCTGGCCGGCGGCCACGCCGCGTTCAACCCCGAGCCGATCGCCGACTTCCTCGACGCGGCCGTGCTGGGCGACGGCGAGCAGATCGCCATCGCCATCAGCGAGGTCATCCGCGAGTGGAAGGCCGAGGGCAGGCCCGGCGGGCGCGACGAGCTGCTCATGCGGCTGGCCGAGTCGGGCGGCGTCTACGTGCCGAAGTTCTACGACGTCGACTACCACGCCGACGGCCGCATCCAGCGGGTCGCCCCCAACCGGCCGGGCGTGCCGTGGCGCGTCCACAAGCACACCGTCATGGACCTCGACGAGTGGCCCTACCCGAAGAAGCCGCTCGTGCCGCTGGCCGAGACCGTGCACGAGCGGTTCAGCGTGGAGATCTTCCGCGGCTGCACGCGGGGCTGCCGCTTCTGCCAGGCGGGCATGATCACCAGGCCGGTGCGCGAGCGGTCGATCACCACGATCGGCGCCATGGTCGAGAACGGCATCAAGGAGTCCGGCTTCACAGAGGTGGGCCTGCTGTCGCTGTCGTCGGCCGACCACTCCGAGATCGGCGAGGTCGCCAAGGGGCTGGCAGACCGCTACGAGGGCACCAACACCTCGCTGTCCCTGCCCTCCACCCGGGTCGACGCCTTCAACATCGACCTGGCCAACGAGTTCTCCCGCAACGGGCGGCGCTCCGGGCTGACGTTCGCCCCCGAGGGCGGCTCCGAGCGGATGCGCAAGGTGATCAACAAGATGGTCACCGAGGAGGACCTCATCCGCACCGTCTCCACCGCCTACTCCCAGGGCTGGCGGCAGGTGAAGCTCTACTTCATGTGCGGGCTGCCCACCGAGACCGACGAGGACGTGCTCGGCATCGCCGACCTGGCCAAGAAGGTCATCAAGGCGGGCCGCGAGATCACCGGCTCGCGCGACATCCGCTGCACCGTGTCCATCGGCGGCTTCGTGCCCAAGCCGCACACGCCGTTCCAGTGGGCCGGGCAGGCCGACCACGAGACCGTCGACCGGCGGCTCAGGGCGCTGCGCGACGCGCTCCGCGGCGACAAACAGTTCGGCAGGGCCATCGGCTACCGCTACCACGACGGCAAGCCGTCCATCGTGGAAGGGCTGCTCTCGCGGGGCGACCGCCGGGTGGGCGCCGTCATCCGCGGTGTCTGGGAGGACGGCGGGCGTTTCGACGGGTGGAGCGAGCACTTCTCCTACGAGCGCTGGATGGCCGCCGCCGAGCGGGCCGGGGTCGACGTCGGCTGGTACACCGTACGCGAGCGCGAGGAGAACGAGGTCCTGCCGTGGGACCACCTCGACGCCGGGCTCGACCGTGAGTGGCTCTGGCAGGACTGGCGGGACGCCGTGTCCGGGGGCGAGGTCGAGGACTGCCGGTGGACGCCCTGCTACGACTGCGGTGTCTGCCCGACGATGGGCACCGAGATTCAGATCGGGCCCACAGGCCGCAAGCTCCTTCCGCTCACGGTGGTCTAGCCGCGCTCAGTGCCCGTGCCGTTCCTCGCCGTACATGATCGTGAGCTGACCAGGCGCTCCGGCGGCTTATCCTGAAACGAAGGAACTCTGAACACGGAAGGAACGACAAGCTCTGAAACCTGTTCCCGATGGGCCTCCGCCCGCGCCAACGGTGCAGCGCCTGCGCGTGCGCTACGCCAAACGCGGCCGCCTGCGCTTCACCAGCCACCGCGACATCACGCGTGCCGTCGAGAGGGCGGTCCGCCGTGCCGGCATTCCGGTGGCCTACAGCGCTGGTTTCTCGCCCCACCCGAAGATCTCCTACGCGGGCGCGGCGCCGACCGGTGTCGCCAGCGAAGCCGAATACCTCGAGATCGGCGTCACGACGCCGTGCGACCCGGAGCATGTCCGGGCCGACCTCGACGGCTCGCTGCCGCCCGGTCTCGACGTGCTGGAGGTCGTGGAGGCGGTCTCCGGGGGGCTGGCCGACCGTTTGGAGGCGTCCGAGTGGGAGGCACGGCTTCCTGGTGCGGATCCCGAGCTCGCCGGAGTGGCGGTCGAGAAGTTCCTCGCCGCCGGCGCCGTCGAGGTCGAGCGCCTCACCAAGAAGGGCCCCCGCCGCTTCGACGCGCGGGAGGCCGTGCTGAGTCTGGCGGCGCTGGCTCGGACGGGACCCGAGGGAACAGACAGAACCGCAGCTCAGGTGCCCGGACAGTCGTGTGTCATACTGCGCATGGTTGTTCGGCACATGACGCCTGCCGTTCGACCCGACGATGTGCTCACAGGGCTGCGCCTTGTGGCCGACTTCGCGCCGCCGGTTCCCCCCGAGGTGACCAGGCTGGCGCAGGGGCCGCTCGACGCCAGCACTGGTGCGCTTGCCGACCCGTTCGACCCTGACCGCGATACCACGCGCGGCGGCGGACCGGGACCGGTGAGTGAGCAGGTCGCCGGTTAAGGGAGTGCCTCGCGCGAGCGAGGCGCGACCACTGACAGGACTTGGCGCCCACGCCCCTTGACGGGGGCGCGGGCGGACAACGAAACACGAGAGCTCCTGCGCGGCGCGGCGACGCGCCCGGGAGCTGACGGGAGAACGCCCGCATGCTCGAGAACGAGCCCAACGCCGGGGCCACTGGCCCTGACGGTGAAACAACAGAACAGTCCACGTCAACCGCGACACCGCGCCGCCGGGCCAGCCGGCCGGCGGGGCCGCCGCCGGAGATTCCCGACGAGCCCGCCCAGCCCGCCCCGGTGACCGTTCCGGCCGCTCAGGCGGCCCCCGGCGGCACCCGGCAACCGTCTGACGTGGCTTCGGATGCTGCGTCGGATGCTGGGTCCGATGCCGTGTCCGATGCTGTGTCGGATGCTGTGTCGGATGCTGCGTCGGATGCCGTGTCTGATGTCGTGTCGGACGCGGTGGCGGAAGCGGTGAGTGAGGCGGTCGCCCAGGTGGAGGCCGAGGCGGCCGTCGCCGGGGCCGTCGCCGAAGGGGACGCCGGAGCCGTCGCCGAGGACAAGCCCAAGAGGGCGGCGCGCACCCGCTCCACGGCGACCACGTCGCGCCGGCGCGCCACGAGAAAGGCCGCGGAGCCGGAGGCCGGGGCCGAGGAGGGCGGGGAGCCTGTGGCGGAGCCCGCCACTCAGCCCGCCCAGCCCGCCACCCAGCCCGCCGACCAGCCCATCGCCGGGCCTTCCGGTGAGGCCGTCGCAGCGGAGGAGGCCGCGCCCGCGCCCGTGAAGAGGCGCCGCACGCGCAAGAAGGCCGAGCAGGAGCCGGTCGAGCAGCCCGCCACCGGGCCCGCCACCGGCGCCTTGGACGGATCCACCGAAGGCCCCGCCGCCGAGGACGACGTCCTGGACGTCCTGCCGGAGGACGAGCCGCTCGACGACGAGCCCGCGGGCGAGGACCTCGACGTGGAGACCGACCGGCCGAGCCTGCTGTCCGACCCGTTCGGGCTGTCGGCGCTGCACAGGCACGACCAGCCGGGCGCCGCCTTCCAGCGCCCCGCCGCGATCTTCGCGCCGCTGTTCCAGGCGCCCGACCCGACCCAGGCCAAGCCCGTACGCGTCGAGCCGGAGCCGGTCGCCGAGGCCGAGGAGCCCGCCGACGAGGCCGTGACCGAGGAGGAGCGCGACGCCTCCGACCTGGAGCAGGACGAGGAGGAGGGCGGCAGCCGCCGCCGTCGCCGCCGGCGCGGCGGCAGGGGCCGCGGCAGGC
>NZ_QNFZ01000030.1 GCF_003313395.1 Nonomuraea lactucae
CGCCGGCCTGGACGCCGCCCGCGCCCGCGGACGGGGCGGCGGCCGCCGCCCCTCCCTCACCCCCACGCAGATCCGCCGCGCCGGCGAGCTGTACCGACAGCAGGAGCTGCCAGTACAGGAGATCGCCGACCTGTTCGGCGTCTCCCGCATGACCATCTACCGCCATCTGCAGCCAGCCCCGACGTCCACGCCCGCCACGCCCGCCAGACCCACCGCCACCGACCTGCCCGGCCCGGCGACCTTTCCGGCGGCCACGCCGAGGCTCACAACCGGCAGGACGCACCCGGCCTCGTCGGCCACGTCGCCGAGGCCTGCGCTGAGCCCGCAGATATGCCCACCGCACCGGCCGTCGTCGACAGCGAAGCGCTCGACAGCCAGGGCGCCGAGAAGATGGGCTCAGCCGATGTCGCCCCGGCCACGGCCGACCACCCGTCGGCGGGCGCCACGCCGCGCCGCGCGTGCCATGCCGACGCGATCCCGGCGGTGGTCGACCAGCCGCCCGCAACCGCCGCACCGGCTCCTGCCGCCGCTGTGTCGGTGGCCGCCGACGAGCGCCAAGTCCTCGCCGAGGTACCCGGCCAAGGCCTCGCCGCGCAGGCGCCTCAGCCGTGCCAGTGCCTGATCTGTACCGGCCGCGGCTTTACGGCGAGGACTTCCTCCTCCTGGTCGACGGGGCACGGGTGGGAAGGCTGCACGCCGCACCCGACGGCTGGCAGGTCCACGGCCGGGACGGGCGGCTTGTCACCACGCTGCCCGCCGACGACGCGCACGGGGGCGACGTGGTGATCGTCGCCCGGGTCGCGGCGGCCGCGCTGGCCATCCCCGGCGCCAAGCACGCGGCGGTGACGGTCGGCCCGCTCACCGACGACCGCAGCAGAACCATCGACACCTCGCCGACCAGCCTGGCCTCCTAGAGCCTGCTCAAAGGCCGCGAGCCCGGTCGCGTCGACGTGATCGTGCGCAGCCGCTGCGTCGGCTGGCTCCAGCGCGACGGCCGTGACGTCGCCTGCACACTGGACGGCCCCGTGCCAGGATCGGCCAGCACCAACCGCGTGCTGGCCGCGCTCCTCGCCCCCGCGCCCCTGCCCGAGCTCGGCCCCGAGGCCCGCACCCCCAGGCGGCCGCGCGCTCGCTCGCCGCCGGAGCTGCCGATAAGCCCCTTCACCCCGGCGCAGCTCGCCGCCGTCGCGTTCGCCGACAACCTGCCGCGCCTGGCCGATGGCTCCTACCGCGTGCACATCCACGACGGCCTCGACGACACCGAGTTGGGCCGCGTCTTCCGCTCCGGCCGCCGCTGGCAGGCCCTGGCCCCCGACGGGCGCGTCGTCGTCCACCGCGCCGCCACCCGCACCGACGCCGTCGACCAGTTGCTCGCCACTACACGGCCGCAACGACCCTCCACTGAGCCATGAGCAGCGACAGAGCGTGGTTCGCGGCGCGCACCCAAGAGGAGATCGGCAAGCGCGTACGGGCGCTGGACGGCAGCACCCGCGGTGGGCGAGATAGAGATCGACGAAGAGCAATCCATAATCCGAGATCCGCAAGCCAATATCCGGAATAATGTGGATCAACTATTAATCAGCGATCCCGACTGTCCTTTCGTTTCCAGCTGTAGATACCGAAGCAGGCCACACCTATTGTTTGAAGCGTCGCCGCTATTATTGCGAGTGTATAGCCAGCTTGTTCGATGTCGGGGTCGGCGTTTTGTTTTAGTGCGAACGAGGTGATCCAGGCCAGAGTGGCAGCAGTGATTAAAATGTAGGCGGCCAGGCGCCAATTCTTCGCCATACGCATGGGTCCGGGGCCATCCAATAGAAATCGCAGTTGTGAACACCTCCGAGGCGGGCCGCATGCCAAGCCCCGGCTCACCGCCGGGGCTTGCCTCTGCCAGCGGGGGGCGCCGTCCTCCCCGCGGCTCGAAGGACACCTCATCCCATTCCACAGCACCCGCGCCGAATCTCGATCGCGGTGGATTCGGGCTCAGCCGTACGACGAGACCGTGGCGTGAGTCATCGAGGGTTTATGCAGGTGTCACAGAAAACCTTCTGAATGCTTACGATGATAAAGTTGCAGGAACTGATCAAAATTTGCTGTTTCCCTTTAGATGGCGGCGATACCGTTCCATAAAGTTAAAAACACCGGTAGCCTGGCCAGTATCCGACCCCGCATCCGCACTGCTCGCGCCGTAATCGCTGCTCAGCGGCCGGGCCCCACTATCGGGACCCAGGTAGCACCGCAACGAACCAATGACCGCCTGCTGGCTCGCACCAAGGCCAGGTCACTTAATAGTTGCCCCACGCGTCGCTCTTCGTCAGCAGTAACGTTCAGCCCTCTGATTGAACTCCTCCTGCGACAACAGCACATCCTTAGTGCCGCCAAGCTCGGCCGAATACTCTTGTATCATTATCTTTCCCCTCGGAATTTGGTTTTTCGATTGCGTTGTGAAATTCACCTCCCGGAGTCTGACATGTGTTTTAGTCGAGTACGGGCTGATGGCGTAGGTCTGGCCTTCGATGAAGTTGAGGTCGCCTTTTTGAATCTGCCACCCTGGCGGCAGTTTCTCCAGGCTCATGGAGACGCTCGTGCCGGTCAGAGGAGGCGGCTTGATATCAGCATGGTCGAGGAATTCACCACCAGCAAGGCGATAGACCACCACGCCGTCCGGGGCGGCCCCGCACCAGGTGGCCACCATGACGGGTTCGCCCTCGGCATTCACCGCCAGTCCGGCTAGTCCGCCGGGCGCGGTGGCTGTAGGGGCGCAGGCCGTCACGGCCATGACGAGCGTTATACCGGCTGCGACGCCTTTGATGATTCCTTGCTTCATCATTCATGCCTCGCGGCTATAGCAAACGGAGATATCAGCACTGTGTGTAGCCCCCTCTGACCAAGCCGGCTTGTCTCTCGAACTTATTCGTGCAGGGGTCCTCGCCCTCAATCAGGTAGAGGATGCCAAACGTGAACCAGATGCCCGTCTCTCTTGCGTAGTAGTACCACTGAGCCCTATGTACCTTCTCGTGCTCTACGAGACCATCGGATATCTCAGCGGTCCAGAGTTTCGTAAAGAACACGCCTCCGATTGTATAACCGACTCGCCCTTGCGGAAAGAACTCCTTACTCATGCCGGTACACATCACCATTCCCCGATTGGTGCCACAATGGCCACCGGCATATTCGGAGGCCCATGCCATCATTGCACCTTCAACCGCCTTGATATTTTCCATCTTGACAAGCTTGTGGATCAGCCAAAGCGGCGTCCCGGGAAGTAGCTCAGTTAGCGTTTTTACTCCGAGCTCCGCCAGATCGGCAGGGTTAAGCTTCTTGAGATATTCGACCCCCTTGTCCAATGATCTCTTCACGGCCCTGCCGAAATCTCTCAGCCAGCTTGGAAGACGAGGCATGCAGCATCCAGCGGCATCGCCTGCCGCTGGAGCAGTGCCCGCATATTTTCTCATGTCCCCGGCTTCAACCATCGCCGCATAAGCGACCCACAGATTCTCGTCATAAGTCAAGGTGGGGCTATAGCTCTGCATGTAGATTCTTTGCGCCTCAGCGCTCATGCGATAGAAGGGGACATCCTTCTCTACCGGCCTTCCGTTGGGCATGACCTTGTAGCCGAGCCTCTTGATCTCTTCATCAGAGAATTGCGGGAGATGCTCGTAGTCGTACCCAGGAGCCGTAACGAACTCATTCCACCATTGTTGATGCACAAAGGTCTCTGAGCAAATACCGTCGCCGCCGCAGACATAGCCATCGGGATCATTGTTTCCGATGAGCACGAGGCCGTATTGGGCATAGGTGTCGGCGACGGTCTGTGCGTCGTAGCCCAGGCTGTAGTTGCCGGGGTTGTCGAGTTGGGTGGTGTAGTGGCCGGTGGGGTCGGTGCCGGTGAGGGGGGAGGCGTTGGCGTAGGTGTAGCGGTTGGCTTGGACGGAGGGGTTGGGGGTGATGGTGGCGGTGTCGCGGCTGGTGAAGGTGCCGGTGCCGGGTTGGTACCAGCGGGCGTGCATGTTGACCTTGCCGGTGTCCGGGTCGGTGTATTCGCCCTGGTAGCCGAGGTTGGCCTTGGCTCCGGTCTGGGTGGTGACGGTGCCGAAGGGGTCGTAGGCGGTGGTGGTGGCCAGCGCGGTGCTGGTGAAGGTGGCGACCAGGTCGCCGTGCAGGTCGCTCATGGTGCCGAGCGCCGGGTTGGTGTCTTCTTGCTGGCCGAGCAGCCCACCAAAGGGGTCGCGGCCGTATCGGGCTTGGACGGCGCCGCTGGTGTCGGTGAGGGCGGCCAGGTCGTTGCCGAGTCCGGCGTAGGCGAAGTGGTGCTTGGAGGCGCCCTTGATCCGGGTGGTGACGCGGTCGAGGGCGTCGTAGCTGTAGAGGCTGTCGCCGTCGGCGATGAGCCGGTCGAAGGCGTCGAAGGTGAGCTGGGTCGTGGCGCCGTTCTTGGTCTGCGTGGCCAGGGTGCCGCGCGGGGTGTAGGTGTAGTCGGTTCCGTCGCCGCTGGTCAGACGGTTGCGTTCGTCGTAGGTGTAGGTCTTGGTGCCAGCCTTGGTGCGGTTGCCGACGGCGTCCCATTCGTAGGCGGTGGTGGCGCCGCCGGGGGCGGTCCAGGAGGTCAGGCGGCCGGCGTGGTCGTAGGTGTAGGCGTTGGTGCCCGCGCCGGCGGTGCCTGCGGTGGTCTTGGTGGTGAGGTTGTCGTCTTTGTCCCAGCCGTAGGTGATCTTGGCGAGCTGGGCGCCGGTATTGCGCTTGAGGGTGTGGGTTGCCAGCCGGTCCAGGGCGTCGTAGGTGAAGGTCTGGCTGTCGCTGGCGGTGGCGCCGATGGCGGCGTTCATGGAGGTGAGGCGGCTGGCCGCGTCGTAGCCGTAGGTGATCTTGCGTGTGGTGACCGGGTCGGTAGCGGTCTCCAGCCGTCCGGCGCTGTCCCAGGTGAAGGTGGCGGTGCCGGCCGCGTCGATGCGCTGGGTGGGGTTGCCGAGGCTGTCGTAGCTGTAGCTGGTCTGCGTCGACTCGCCGCGCTTGACGGTCAACGGGAGCGCGCGGTCGTTGTAGTCGACGCTCAGGTCGCCGATCGCGGTTCGGCGGCCCGCCTGGTCGTAGCCGAAGGTGCGCTCGGCGCTGGCAGCGCCGCCTCCGCCGCCGGTCTCGCGGGTGAGGCGGCCGAGGTGGTCGAAGGTGCGGTCGATGCGCACCCGGCCCGGCTGGATCTCGGCGGTCGGGTTGCCCGCCGGGTCGTAGATGTGCGTCCAGGTGCGGTCGGCCGCGTTCGGGTGAGCGGCGGTGGCCGGTTCGGTGACGGTTTCGGCCAGGCCGAGGCTGTTGTAGGTGGTCCAGGTGGCGTGGCCGCGGCCGTTGGTCAGCCGGGTGCGGGCGCCGGTGGCGTCGTAGCCGAAGCTGGTGGTGATCGACTCGCCGGTCTTGACCGGTTCGATGAGGGAGGTGAGCCGGTTGAGGGCGTCGAAGGTCTGCCGGGTTTGGTGGCCCTCGGCTGAGGTGAGGCTGGTCTGGTTGCCCGCGGCGTCGTAGCCGGCGCTGGTGGTGCGCAGCACGGCGCCGGAGGCGTTCAGGTCCTTGACGGCGGTCTTGCGGCCGGCCAGGTCGTAGTCGGCGGTGGTGGCGTTGCCCAGCGGGTCGGTCACCTTGGTGGGACGACCGGCCGGGTCGTAGGCCACCTTGGTGATGTTGCTGGCCGGGTCGGTCTGCTCGGTCACCTCACCGGCGGCATTCGGCTTGTAGCTGGCGGTGCGGTTGCCGGGTGCGACCGTCTTGGTGAGATGGCCGGCGTCGTTGTAGGTGAACGTGGTGGTGTAGGCGACTGCGGACGGTTTGCGCTCCACAGCCGTTTCGGTGATCCTGCGGCCGAGGTCGTCGTAGGTGGCCTCGACCCGAGCGCCGGTCGGATCCACGCCGGCCACTTGCTCGCCGGCCAGGTCATACTCCGTCACCCACCGCCCAGCTGTCTGCCCTTCAGGGGCCGGGTCGGTTATACGGACCCGGCGGCCGAGCTGGTCGTAGTCGAAGCTGCTGGTATTGCCGCGCGGGTCGGTGGTGCGGATCAACTGCCCGGCCGGATCGTAGGCGTGCGTGATGGCCGGGGTGATGGCGCTGCCGCCGGGAGGGGTGTAGGCGGGGGCGCTCTTGCGCGTCAGGCGACCGGCCCTGTCGAAGACAGAGGTCAGGGTGCGGCCCTCGGCGTCGCTCTCGTGCGTGCGCGCGCCGAAGGTGTCATAGCCGTAGCGGACCGATGGACGCGCCGCGTTCGCAGTGCCGGCCTTGTCGACCTGCACCTGCGGGCCGGTCACCTCGACTAGGCGGCCGAGGGCGTCGTAACGCAGGGTGGAGGTGAAGTCCGCTTCGCTGGCCCCGGAGATGTTGCCGCGCGGGTCGATGGTAGCGGTGGCCAGGCCGCGATCGTCATAGCGGGTCGTGGAGATCAGGTCCTGGCTACCGTTGTCCACGGTGGTCTTGGTGAGCTGGTTGACCTTGTTGTAGGCGTACTCGCTCACCTCGGTCCGGGAGGTGCCCGCACCGGTCAGCGTCTTGTTCTGCACGTTGTCGTTGGCGTCGTAGCCGAACGCGGTGACCCGCTCCAGCGCGGACGGGTCGAAGATCTCCGCGGTGAGGCGGTTGGCGGCGTCGTAGTCGAACACGGTGGTGACGGAGTCGCCGCCGACTTTCTGGGTGATGAGGTTGCCCGCCGGGTCGTACTCGTGCCTGTCCATCACCACGTCGCGGGGCGTCGCCGAGCCGTTGAGTTTGGCGTCGTCGGCGATCTTCTGCGACAGCTGGTTGTCGTCCCAGTAGGTGTAGGTGGTCTTGCGGCCCATCGCGTCGGTCTGGGCGGCCAGCCGCCCGGCCGGGTCGTAGCCGAATGAGGCCAGCAGCACATCGGTGGCCGGTTGCGGGTTGACCGGGCTGCCGGTCCACCCCTTCAGCGTGCGGGAGGTGGGCTCGCCGCGTTTGCTGTAGCCGTGGTCGATGATTGTGCCGCGGGCGTCGGTCACCCGGGTCAGCAGGCCGAGGCTGTTCCACACTTGCCGGTCCACACCACCCTCGGGGTCGGTGACCGTCTCGGGCCGGCCAAGGGCGTCGTAGGTGTAGACGGTGGCGCGTTCGGCGTCGCCACCGGTCAGGTCGGAGATCTTCTCACTCAGCTTGTTGCCGTCAGCGTCGTAGGCGTAGGTGGTCCGCTTGGTGTGCGTGACGTCGGTGATCTCGTTCTTGATGCCAGGCTCGGTCTGGGTCAGCGGCCGGCTCAGCCCGTCGTAGCTGAAGGTGGTCGCCACCCCGCCGGGGTGCGCCTGCGAGATCTCCGTCTTGCCGGTCGGCCGACCGATCGGGTCGTAGCCGAGGGTGGTTTTCAGGCCCTCGGGGTTGGTCTGCTCGGCCAGATCACCGGCCGCGGTGTAGCGGTAGGTCCAGGTGTTGCCCCGCGCGTCGGTCTTCGACGCCGCCAGGCCGGCCGGGGTGGTGCCGCCGCCGATCGCCGGCTCGCTGCCGTTGGTGTAGGCGATGGTGGCAGATCGGCCGGTGGGGAAGTCGCTGGTGGCCGGGGTCGTCTCCTTGGTCTGCTCGCCGTAGGCGTTGTACTCCCACTTGGTGGCGAAGGTGTTGTCGCTCTCGCCAGCGGAGCGGCCGTCGCGGTGGGCCAGCATGCGGTCGTTGCGCGGATCGAACGCATCGCTGGTGTTGAGGTGGTAGCTCCAGAACTCCACCGCGCACTCGCCCTGCGCCCGGCAGTACCAGCGGGCGACCACGTTGCCCCGCGCATCGTGATACAGCCGGGTGTCGATGTTGTTCCGGTCGGTGATCGTCTGCAGGAAGCCAGCCTGGTCGTAGTTGTACCACTCGGTGTGGCCGAGCTGGTCGACCTCACCGACCGGGCGATAACCACGCCAGGCGTCGTAGTAGAACTTCAGGCTCTCATTCGCCGGGTCGGTCACCACCACCGTGGACTCGCCCGACTGCACCTCCACCGCCAGGGCGCCGACCTTCCAGGTGCCGCCATGCCGGTCGGTGTGCGTCGCTAGCCGGTCGCTGACCGGATCGTAGGTGTTGGCCGCCCACACCCGCCCAGACGGCAGCGTCACCTGGGTCAGCTTGTGCACCTGCTGGGCGCGCGCCGCGTAGTGGTCGCCTATCTCCGCCTCGGTCAGCGGCTGGCCGTACAACGCGACCTCGTCGATCGCCCCCTGCAGCGGAAACGCCTGCTGGGTGGCCGGCACCGCCGGGGAAACGGCCGGGTCGGTGACACCGTTGCCGACGCTGGCCAGCTGCCGCCACCCGGTCACCGTCCCGGTCAAGGTGCCGACCTTCTGCCCGTCCAGATACAGCGCTTGGCTGGCGCCGGAGGCGGTCAGCACCACATGATGCCAGGCCCCGTCGTTGACCGCCCCGGACGTGGTGATCGGGTTGGTCACGGTGCCGAGCGAGCCGCGCAGCCGGCCGTCGGTGCCGACATACAGCATCGGCCCGTGCGCCGCCCCGTTGCTCTGCTGGCTACCGGCCGCGACCAGCACACCCGAGGCGCTGGTCTTGAACCACATCTCCAGCGACACCTGATCACCCAGATGGGAGACGATGTTGCTGGGCAGCTTCAGCACCGACCCCGTCGTGAAGCTCGCGGCGGTGTCGGGGGTGGCGGCCAGCGCGCCCGGCTGCCCGAGCGTCACCGACTGGTAGGTGGCGTGCCGCTCGGCCTGGCTCTGGTCGGCCGCCACCGTGCCGGAGGCCTCGCCCAGCCGCCAATAGGCGAACGGGTCGCCATCCAGCACCCGGCTGCGGTACTGCGAACCGCTCCCGTAGGCGTAGCTGGTGCAGTTCGGCGCCGCGGTCGGCGTGCACACCCGCACCAGCCGATCATCTTCATAGGAGTAGGTCCAGGTCAGCGGCGCGCCGTCGACAGCGTCGGTGGACACCTGCGCCACCCTGCCGCCGGACCAAGTGAAGTGCAGGGCGCGGCCGCCGGTGGCGGTCACCGTGGCCAGCTTGCCGTCGCCGCCATAGGACAGATCCTGCGCACGGCTGCGGCTGTCGATCACCTTGCGCAGCCGGCCCTGATCGTCGAAGACGTACTTGGTGGCCGACTTGTCCATGAAATGCCACCAGGTCGCCGTCCCGCCGGCCGGACAGGCCACGCCGGGCGGGGTGTAGCAGGACGGCGGCACCAGCGCCAGGCTGGCCTGCATCCCCGGCGGCGGCTGGAACACCCCGCCCGCATCCGGCGCGGCGAACCGGACCAGGCGCCCGTCCGCGCCGGTCACCAGCGCCGACACCCGCCCGCCGCGCTCGTCCCGCACGATCTTCATATCCCACGGCGCCGACCAGCCGGCGCCGAACATGCCATCCCGGCGCGGATCCATGCTGTTGTAGGTGCGCCGCACCGCCAGCGGCAGCCCCGCCGCCGAGACCGACACATCCGTCACCGAGGTGGTGTAGTTACCGGTCCGCGGGTCGAACTCCCGCCCCTCGGGCCCCTGCTCGGCCAGCCGCGAGGTCACCGCCGGCTGCCGCACCCCGGTGGTGAAGGTCAACGTCGACGACGTCGTGGTCAGCAACGAGGCCGAATCCCGTGCGGTCACCGTCCACCAGTACTGCCGGCCCCACACCAGCTTGCCGGCCGGCACCTGCCAGGCATTGCCACCGCCCGCCACATAGCCCGAACTCGTGCAACCGCTACCCGACATGGACTCCACATCGCACACCCGGAAGCTGTACGACACCGCCGAATCGCTCTCAGCCCACGCCCGCAATCTCGGCCGCAGCCCATCCACCAGCGACCCCGACAACGGATACACATCCACCAACGACGGCGCCGCCGCCAGCGCATCAACAGCCTCCGCCCGGGCCACCCCCGACGGCAGGCCCTCCTCCTCCGAGGTGCTGGCCTGATCCGGTGCTGGCCCGCTACGCCGCTCGGCCGGCACCACGTCCTTGGGCGGCTGCGGATCCGACTTCCAGCCCTTCTCGGGCGCCGCACCCGTGACGGCGGCCGTGGCGGTTGTCTCCCGTGCCACCAGCGGCGATAACCCCGCCGCACCGCCCGACTGCTGCACCGGAGTATCCGGCAAACCGGCAACAACAACGGCGCCCCCGCTCACGCCTGCCGCGGCAGGCCCGGCCTGGACTATCAGCAAGCCGGGCAGCAAGATCCCGGCCAGCCCGACCACCGACCAGCGCGACCCAGCCCACGACGACAACCGGCGCATGCGCCCTCACACTCCGAACCACGCAGGGCGCCCACCGACGCCAAACGAAGCTCCACCCCACCCGGCGCAAGAACAGGGTTCCTGACCCGTGCAGCTCGGAGCATGTTGCCAAACGGACGAAGCGTAACTTGCGCCCTAAAGTGCAACAAGATCAATTATGTCACATAAAGATCACATAAAACGATCACCCGAATCGCGGCAAGCGCACCGACTTGCCCAAATTCGGGCGACAGGATGGTGGGCTCCGACGCTGATCTTGTTACGGTGCCGGTCAGGTTCGTGTTGCTACCGCGTCGAGGTGTGCGATTGGTGATGCTGGTTCACGTGCATAAACCGGAGTTTGAGTTACTTCTGCCACACCTAGCCTCTGCCCGGATGGAGTCCGTGCAGGTCGTGGAAGGGCGGTCATGTTCACGATCGGCTCGGCGATGCCCACGGCTGCGTGCCCGAGCTGCGGCAGGATCTCGGCCAGGACGCACAGCGGCTACCGCCGGAGGCTGGCCGACCTGCCGATCTCCGGTCGCCCGGTGCAGATCAACGTCGGCGTCCGACGGTTCCGCTGCGATGATCCCGGATGCGGTGCGGCGACGTTCGCTGAGCAGATACCCAGTCTGCGCACCGTCGAGCGTTACGCCGCGCAGCTGCGGGAACGGACGGACCCGCCATCGACCGCGCCGACACCCCCGAAACCGCGCAGGGTCGCCGGCTGGATCATGTCCGATCCCGACCACCTGGCCGCGGGCGCCGCCGTGCCGCTCAAGTGCATCCTCGCGCGCTGCCCCGAGCTGGAGGCCACGCGCAGACACGTCGGTAGCTTCGCCAACATGATCCAAAACCTTGCCGGAGACAGGCTGCCGGGCTGGATCGATGCCGTCCGGGCCGATGGCCTGCCCGCGCTCCACAGCTTCGCGACTAGCCTCACCCGCGACCGGGACGCCGTTACCGCCGTGCTCACCCTGCCCTGGAGTAGCGGCCCTATGGAGGGCACCGTGAACCGACTAAATGATCAAGAGAAGCATGTATGGCCGCGCCAACCTCGACCTACTCCGTCGACGGCTCTTGATCACCTGAAGGCAACAAGATCAGCGCCGGATCCGGCTGGTGACAGCGCTCCGCGGCAGGATCTGTCAGTAGCCACCGGGATGGAGCAGACTGGCCGATTACCCGGAGGCCGGGCAGGTGGGATTGTATGGCGCCTCCGGGATGATGGCCTGGCGTCGACGCCGTTACGGGCGCGGTTGCCGCGGGAGGAGTACGCCTTATCGGCGGCCGCCGCACCGGGGCGGGTGCGCTGGGCAGGCGGACCTTGATGCGGGACAGCACGGCGCGAACTGCAGGCTGCCTCCAGCCTGTCCCGGGGTCAGGACGGACTCATGACCGCTCGCATGACAGCGCAGTTGCCCCAGTTCCGCTACCGTCGATCATCACGCCGGTTTGGGCGTCCACGCGGGGTCGCGACCCGCGAAGCCGAGTGCGCGGTCGAAGGCCGGCGCGTCCTCGGGGACCTCGACCACCGGTCCGAAGAGCCCTTCCCGGCCGGCTGCTTGCTCCGGTGCCGCCGACGCGCTGGTGAACGCAAGGACAGCCGCCGTGTCGGCCGGGTTGCACGTGAACGGCTGGCCGGTCGCGCGGGCCAGGTCCCAGCCGTGCAGGACCAGTTCGTCCAGGGCGACGATGCCCATCTGCTCGGCGGGCATCCTCACGCCGCCGGCCTCGGTCATCCCCTCCCAGGCCATGGGGTCGCGCCAGGCCTCCACCAGCTCGTCGAGCCGCCGTGGAAGCAGCGCGCGCCACCGCGGATCGAGATGTTCGGCACTCGCCGCTCCCGGCCCTGGTCCGCCTTCGGGCGGGGTGATCTTGCGGGCCGCCCAGGTGAACGCCAGCGACAAGCCCATGAAGTGGTCGAGCAGTGCGGCGACCGGGGTGTCAGCGCACGGCGTCGGATCGTCCAGTCGGTCCTCGGTCACGCCATCCAACAGGCGCGCCACCTCGCGGGCAGCGGACCCCAGATCGATCACGGGCATGGCGGCTCCTCTCCGTCGGACCCAACTCATCGCTCTACCGTGCTGACTCCCCAGGATCGAAGAAGTCATCGGTCGGCGCCGACAAATCTCCCGTCCGCGCTGGCGGTATCCGTGGGGAGGCCGGCCGCCGACGCGGCCCCGAGCAGAGGCGCCGGTCAAGGTGGAGCGCCCGGAGCGCAGCGCGGACGAACGGCCTTGACCTGCAACGATGCTCGGCCATCCTCGCGCGCCCGAGAACGATAAAGGCGTCCTCAGGGGCGACGAACCGATCAGGATCGGTCCTGTGGACGCATCGGGTCGGCCCCGAAGCGGGGCGCGGTGTTCCAGACCAAAGCCGGCCGCACTCGTAGCGGTTGGGGAATCGTCGCGGGACTGGGGTCAAGCGAGAACGAACTTGCCGGAGGTAGACGGCCGACCTGGCTTGCGGCGGGCGAAGCCCGCCCGAGGTAGGGCAGCCCGAGCGCAGCGAGGCCCTTTGGCCTGGGCGGGCGTCAGGCGGTCAGCCCCTCGGACGGGCAACGGGTGGGTGGCGTGGCGGGTCAGGTTGGGTCGTTCTCCCTGGTCGCGGATCTGGCTCTGCTGGGTTGGACTCTCATCGGCTCGCCGGGCATCTTCGGGTAGTTCGGGGGGTACGGCATGTCGCCACGCTCGTCCTGGGCGTACCGGTCGAGCAGGGCCTCGATCGAGTAGGCGTGATCGTCGATGGCCGCGTGGACGTCGCCCAGCTTGGCGAAGCGAGTCGGCACGGTGCGGATGTCGAAGTCGGCCGGGTCGGCGTCCGACAGCTCGTCCCAGGTCAGCGGGGTGGAGACGGTCGCCTCCGGCTTGGCGCGCACCGAGTAGGCGCTCACCACGGTGCGGTCGCGGGCGTTCTGGTTGAAGTCGATGAACACCCGCTCGCCCCGCTCCTCCTTCCACCAGGCCGTGGTCACCAGGTCGGGGGCGCGGTCCTCGACGGCCCTGGCCAGGGCGATGCCCGCGTGCCGTACCTGGACGAAGTCCCACCTCGGCTGGATGCGGACGGCGATGTGCAGGCCGCGGTTGCCAGAGGTCTTCACGAAGCCCGTCATGCCCAGCTCGCCGAGCACGTCGCGGGTCAGGAACGCGGCCTGGCGGGCGGCGGCGAACTCGACGCCCGGCTGCGGGTCGAGGTCGACGCGCAGCTCGTCGGGGTGCTCGACGTCGTCGGCGCGCACCTGCCAGGGGTGGAAGTCGATGGTGCCCAGGTTGGCGCAGTAGGCGATGGCGGCGACCTCGGTGACCTTCAGCGAGTCGGCCGTGCGCCCGCTGGGGAAGGTGACGGTGACGGTCTCCAGCCAGTCGGGGTGCTTGGCGGGCATCCGCTTCTGGTAGATGGCATCGCTGTGGATGCCGTCGGGGTGGCGTTTGAGGTTGGTCGGGCGGTCTCTCATCGCCCGCAGGGCGCCGTCGCCGACGCTCACGTAGTACTCGACGAGGTCGCGCTTGGTCGCGCCGATCTCCGGGAAGTAGACCTTGTCGGGGTTCGTGACCTTCACGGTCCTCTCCCCCACCTGGAGCTCTATGTACGGCGATGCCATGTCCCGAACCTACCCCCGAGTGGGTGGGTCCGTCCCGGAGCGCGCCCCGGTGGCGGGACCGAGGGCTCGACGGGACGGACCTCAAGATCACCCGCCGATGAGCCGTTCCGGGCGCTGGCGCGCCACCCGGCCGGCCTGCGACCGCCAGCGGCGCCAGCACGGGCGTGGGCTGTGCCGCTCGGGCGATCCGGCGAATGATCCCACCCTGAGCAGGAGGCGATGACACCCCCTTGCCTACAAAGACGCGAATTCGCCCCAGAAAGGATGCTCTCCCAGCGGAGATCTCTTTTTGCCACATCTCGTACGCTGGAGGCATGGACAAGGTGGTCAAGAGCGAGTCGGAGTGGCGGGTCCAGCTGTCGCCTGAGGAGTTCCACGTTCTCAGGCAGGCGGGCACCGAGCGGCCGTTCACCGGGGAGTACGTCGACACGAAGACCGAGGGCGTCTACTCCTGCCGCGCGTGCGGAGCCGAGCTGTTCAGGTCGGACGCCAAGTTCGAGTCGCACTGCGGGTGGCCGAGCTTCTTCGAGCCGTCGGAGTCGGAGGCGGTGCGGCTGATCGAGGACCGCAGCCACGGCATGGTGCGCACCGAGGTGCGCTGCGCCCGCTGCGACTCCCACTTGGGGCACGTGTTCCACGGTGAGGGCTATCCGACCCCCACCGACGACCGCTACTGCATCAACTCGGTCTCCCTGCGCCTCGAACCCAAGGAGTGACCGCTCCGCGACAGCGCGTACGGGCCGGCGGGCGGGGGTAGGGACTGGCGGGTGAGCCCTGTCCATCTGCGCCACCGGTGGGTGACGATCGAGGCCATCGGCCGTGTCCTCACGCAACGGTGCGAGGTGTGCGGCAAGACCCGCGTCCGGGTGCGGTGACACGACGCGGGCCGCGAACGGGGCCCTAGCCGGGGTCGGGGTGGGTGACCCTGCAGGTGGTGTCGCCGGCGCCGAGGATGTTGGCCAGCACGGGATTGCCGTTCTGGCCCGACTCCGCCTGCACGAACACGACCGGCTCCGCCACGCCGTTCTCCCGCAGGTACGCGAGGCCGCGTTCGCAGAGGGTGAGGGCCGCGGAGGAGTTGTCGGCGGATTCGGGCAGGTCCGTGTAGATGCGCAGGTATCCGCCGACGGTGCGGATCTCCTTCAGGTGCCTGACCGCCGTGTCGCCGGGTGACCAGCGCGTGCGGAAGTATTCGGCCGCCTTGGGGTCGGTGTCCTTCGACGGGCCGTCGGCCTTGGGGTCGGACTCCTCGCCGGACTGGCCCGACTCGCCCGAGTCGCCCTCTCCCGACTGGCCAGTCGGGCCGGGCTGGCCCGAGCTGCCCGGCTGGCCCCACTCGCCCGACTGGTGGGAGCGCGCCGACGAGGTCACGTCGCCGGACGCCCCGGAAGAGCCGGACGTCGCCCCGGAAGAGCCGGATGAGCCGGAGGCCCCCGACGCCCCCGACGCCCCGGAAGCACCGGAAGAGCCGGAATAGCGGGGAGAGCCGGATGAGCCGGTCGCGTTCGAGTCGCCGTCCGTGGAGGTGGCCGTCCGTGCGGGCGCACCGGCGAGCGGGACGGTGGGCGAGCCGTCGACGCCGAGCAGCCCCACGATCCCGCCCGCCAGCGTCAGCGTCCCCGCCGACACCCACACCGTCCACGGCCGCCGCGCCCACGAGCCCTTCGGCCTCGCGTGCCTGCTCCCACCGCGTCGCCCGCGTCGCCCTCGCCTGCCGCGCCGTTCCCGTGGATCGCCGTCCGGCGGGTACGCGCTCCCCTTACCGGCGCCCCCCTTACCAGCGCTCCCCTTACCGGCGCTCCCCTTACCGGCGCCCCCCCTGCCGCGCGCCTCCCGGGTGACCCGCCACTCCGACGACGCCCGGGGCTCCTCACCGAATGACCCCGGCCGCGCGTACGGATGCCGCCTTTGCTTTCCCGACCCCCCGGCCATCTGACGACCCCCTGGAACGAGACAACCCGTCATCCAATGACGATTGTGACGAGTCAGGTAGATCAATGCAGACGGATGCCCAAGATGGCCTTTACCGCGCGCCCGCCCGTCAGGGCAGGGCCGCGACGAGCTCCTGCACCGGCTTGCGGACCCCGGTGTAGAACGGGATCTCCAGGCGGGTGTGCCGGCGGGCCTGTGCGCCGCGCAGCTCGCGCATCAGGTCGACGATGCGGTGGAGGTCGTCGGCCTCGAACGCCAGCATCCACTCGTAGTCGTTGAGCGCGAAGCAGGCGACGGTGTTGGCCCGCACGTCGGGGAAGTCGCGCGCCATCTGGCCGTGCTCGGCGAGCATCGCCCGCCGCTCCTTGTCCTCCAGGAGGTACCACTCGAGCGAGCGGACGAACGGGTAGACGCTCACGTACGCCCTGGGCTGCTCCTCGGCGAGGAACGCCGGGATGTGCGACTTGTTGAACTCGGCGGGCCGGTGCAGCGCCATCGCCGACCACACCGGCTCGCTGTGGCGGCCGAGCTCGGTGCGGCGGAAGCGGGAGTAGACGTCCTGCAGGTCCTCGGGCGTGGGCGCGTGCCACCAGAACATGAAGTCGGCGTCGGCCCGGAACCCGGCCACGTCGTAGAGGCCGCGGGTCACCACGTCTTTCAGCGCCGCCTGCTCCAGCAGCGCGCCGAGCTCGTCGCCCATCTTCTCGCGGTCGCCGGGCACGGGGCCGGTCACCTTGAACACGGACCACATCGTGTAGCGGATCACCTGGTTGAGGTCGCGGGCCTTGGGCCGCGGGGCGCCTTCTGTCATGCCCCCATTCTCCTCAACGGGACAGGTGGTCCAGAATCCGGGCGGCGGCGGTGCGCGCGGTCGCGACGCAGGCCGGAATGCCCAGCCCGTCGTAGGCGGCGCCGCAGACGGCGAGCCCCGGCTGGACGGCGACCGCGGCGCGCACCCGGGCCACGCGGTCGAGGTGGCCCACGTTGTACTGCGGCAGCGAACCGCCCCATCGGGTGACGCGGGTGTCGAGCGGCAGCCCGCGCACGCCGAGCACGCCGGCCATCTCCGCCATGGCCAGCGAGACCAGCTCGGCGTCGTCACGCTGCAGCAGGTGCTCCTCGCCGATCCGGCCGATCGAGCAGCGCACCACCACCACGTCGCCGCCCAGGTGGGGCCACTTGACCGAGCTGAACGTGGCCGCCTTGACCGGCCTGCCCTCCACGGGCGGCACCAGGTAGCCGCTGCCCGTGGGCGGCTCGGGGAAGGCGTCGGCGGCGTAGGCGAGCGTGACGATGGCCATGCTGGCGTACTCGATCCGGGCCAGCTCGCCCGCCGCGTTGGGCACCTCGGCCTGGAGCAGCTTCGCGGCGGCGGGGCCGGGTATGGCGACGATCACCGCGTCGGCCTCGACGATCTCAGGTTTCGGCACCGGCCCGGTCACCAGCCGCCATCCGCCGGCGGTCCTGTGCAGCTCGCGGACGGTCACGCCGGTCCTGACCTCGGCCTCCGACGCCTTGGCCACCGCCTCGGGCAGGCTGCCCATGCCGTAGCGGAGCGAGGTGAAGACGGGGCCGGCGTCGACGGGCGCCTCCTCGACGATCTGCCTGGCCGCCGCCAGCAGCGAGCGCTCGGACCGGGCGGCGGCGGCCACCCTGGGCATCGTCGCCTCCAGCGACAGCCTGTCGGAACGGCCCGCGTACACGCCGCCGAGCAGCGGCTCGACCAGCCGTTCGAGGACCTCGCCGCCCATCCGGGCCCGGATGTAGGAGGCCACGGACACGTCGGTGCGCACGAGGGTGGCGGGCAGGATTTGGTCGATCGGCACCCGCAGCAGCCCGCCCGCCGACATGATGCCCGAGCGGGCCAGCTCGGCCAGGTCGGCGGGCACGCCCATGACCTGTGCCTTGGGCATCGGCCGCAGCGTGCCCCGGCTGAGGATGGCGGCCCGCGTGGTGCCGGGGCTCACCAACTCGTCGCCGAGGCCGACCGCTCTGGCCAGGTCCTTGCCCTCGGGCCGCCTGGCCAGCATGGACTCCGCCCCCGCGTCGACCATGAGCCCGGCTACTTCGGAGGCGAGCAGCTTGCCGCCGATGCGCGGGCTGCCTTCGAGCAGCGTCACCTTGACGCTCGCGCCGCGCAGGGCATGGGCGCCCTGGCGGAGGTGCCACGCGGCGGCCAGACCCGAGATGCCGCCCCCGACGACTACTACGTGCGCCTGATTGCCTTCCACGCCTCCGAACGGTACCGCCTTATCGGCCCGGTCGTCCGTCCGGGGCGCGTGACCGTAACGCCGTGAGCCGCCGCTCGAGACGTCTGACCGTTATGTCCACCCGTTACGTCCACGCTTATGTCCACCCGTTACGTCCACGCTGCGACCGGCCCGGCGAGTGACACAGCGAGAGGTGTGTGACCGTACCGTGACGAGGCGCATCAAACCCCTCCAGGGTGCGTTCCGTCTTAGGGACATGAGGAGATACCAGTACGGCCTGGCGTTAACGGCCGCCTGCACGGCCCTGCTCCTGACGGGATGCGGGGGCGGGCCGGACGCCCAACCCGCGTCCGGGGGCGCGGAGCAAGCCGCGGCACCCGACACGTATGCCCGGGGGGCGCCCGAGGGCGGCGTCGCGCAGGACCAGGCCGCGCCCATCACCGAGGGCGAACCGGCCCGCAAACGCGCCCCGGCGACCTCGGAGCAGGACCGCCAGGGCGTGGCCTCCGGCGTCAAGGTGTCCCAGCAGGACCGGCAGGTCATCTACGTTGCCCGGATGACCGTACGGGCCAAGGAGGTCACGGGCGCGACCCAGCGGGCCAAGCAGCTGGTCACCGCGGTGGGCGGCTACCTGTCGAAGGAGGAGTCACAGTCCGGTGACGGCGGCAACGGCTCCGCGACGCTGGAGTTCAAGATCCCGCCCGCCCGTTACGCGGAGGTGCTCGCGAGCCTCGGCAAGGACCTGGGCAAGCAGCTTTCGCTGTCCCAGGGCACCGAGGACGTCACCCTCCAGGTGGCCGACGTGAACAGCAGGCTGAAGTCGGCCCAGCAGGCCCTCGACTCGCTGCGAACGCTGCTGAAGAAGGCCGACACGATCGGCGCGGTGCTGCAGGTGGAGCGGGAGATCGCCGCCCGGGAGGCCGACGTCGAGTCGCTGCAGGCCCAGCAGAAGGAGCTCGCCAGGCAGGTCGGCATGGCCACGCTCACGCTCACGGTGGTCGGCCCTGTCGCGGTCGTGAACACGCCGCCGGAGGAGCCGCCGGGGTTCCTGGGCGGGCTCCAGGCGGGCTGGGCGTCGCTGGTGGCGTTCGGGAAGGTGGTGCTCACCGTGCTCGGCGTGGTGCTGCCGTGGCTGGTCGTGATCGTGCCCGTGCCGGTGCTCGCGATCCATCTCGTACGGCGCGCCCGCGCGAGGCGACCGGAGCGGCCGGCCCCGCCGGACACCCCGGCGACGCCCGAACCTCAGGCGCCGTGAACGAGGCCCGAACCTCAGGCGCCGTGAACGACGCCCGAACCGAGGCCCGACCCTCAGGCGCCGTGAACGAGGTCGGTGAGGCGCTTGAGCTGGTCGGGGTCCGTCGAGGGAAGAACGCCGTGTCCTAGATTGAACACGTGCCCCTCGGCGGCCCGGCCGCGTCGCAGCACCTCGCGGGCCTTGCGCTCGACGACCTCCCAGGGCGCCATGAGGATGGCGGGGTCGAGGTTGCCCTGCAGCGCCTTGCCCGGCCCGACGCGGCGCGCGGCCTCGTCGAGCGGCACCCGCCAGTCGACGCCCACCACGTCGGCCCCGGCCTCGCCGAGCAGTCCGAGCAGCTCACCGGTGCCCACGCCGAAGTGGATGCGCGGCACGCCGAGGTCGGCAAGCCCGTCGAAGATGCGGCGCGTGTGGGGCAGGACGAACTCGCGGTAGTCGTCGGGGGCCACCGCGCCCACCCACGAGTCGAACAGCTGGATCGCCGAGGCGCCCGCCCTCACCTGGATGCGCAGGTGCTCCAGGACGATGCCGGCCAGGCGGTCCATCAGGTCGTGCCAGAGCCGCGGCTCGCCGTACATCATGGCCTTGGTGCGGTCGTGGTGCCTGGACGGCCCGCCCTCGATGAGGTAGGAGCCCAGCGTGAACGGCGCGCCCGCGAAGCCGATCAGCGGCGTGCCGCCGAGCTCGCCGACGAGAGTCTCGATCGACTCGGTGACGTAGGAGACGTCGCCGGGCTCCAGCGGGCGCAGCGCGTCGAGGCCCGCGGCGTCGCGGACGGGCTGGGCCACGACGGGGCCGACGCCGGGCTTGATGTCGAGGTCGACGCCGATGGCCTTGAGCGGCACGACGATGTCGCTGAAGAAGATGGCGGCGTCGACGCCGTAGCGGCGGACGGGCTGCATGGTGATCTCGACGACCAGGTCGGGCGTCTGGCAGGCGGTCAGCATGGGCACGCCCTCGCGCACCTTCAGGTATTCGGGCAGCGAGCGCCCGGCCTGCCGCATGAACCACACGGGGACATGGGGAACGGGCTGCCGCCGGCAGGCGCGCAGGAACGTCGACTCGGCGAGATTCACCCTCCAAGGGTGCCATGCTCCGGGGGCGGTTCCGGCATCCGGTCGAGGTGCTCCCGCCCTCCCCCACGACCTCTCCGGAAAAACCTACGTAGTACGGGCCAAATCATGATCAGATAGATCAATGGAGGTTTACCCGCCGACCGGACATGGACCGCACACTCAGGTCGAACACACCCCATGGAGGGCCATAAAGCCGGTCTTCACTGGACCAAATGTTCGCCAAGCCACCGCGCGGCACCGATTCGGCATCCACTTTCGGGACACGCCGAGCGCGTTGCGCGGAAATGTCGCTGCGGCGTGCCACCGTCGGAGCGACGATCCGACGAAAGGCCTCGGTGCGATGACCGCGTTGTGGAGTTCCCCAGAGCGCCGCAGTGAGACCTGCGCTTCCTGCGCGGGTGAGCGGCCCTTCGAGCAGCCGCCGTGCTACGACGGGCACGAGCCCGGGGAGTGCCCCGAGTGGGTCTGCGCCGAGTGTGGCCACGCCGTGCTGATCGCCCCGCCCGCGAGCGTCCGGCGGGCTCGGCAGCTGGTTGCGGCAGCGGTTTGAGCACGTACGATGAGCACCCCCGTGGTCCCCTTCCGCCCGCTCTCGACCTACTCTTCGGCTATGACCTTCGGTGACCAGCCACCGGCTCCCGCGGCGTTCAGGCGCGCGGTCGAGAGCCTCCGGCTGGCCGAGGTCAGGCCGGAGATCGAGCTCGAGGACCTGCCCGCCCCGCAGCGGCTGGCCCCCCACTCCGCCGCCATCGGCGCGTCGGTCTACCGCGACGACGACGAGCTGGCCGTCGGCAGGCTGATCCTGCTCTACGACCCGGACGGCCAGCGCGGCTGGCAGGGCCCGTTCCGGCTGGTGGCCTACGTGCGCGCCGACATGGAGCCCGAGATCACCTCCGACCCGCTGCTCGGCCCGGTCGCGTGGAGCTGGCTCACCGACGCGCTCGACGCGCATCAAGCCGACTACTCCGCCGCCGGCGGTACCGTGACTAGAGCTGTGTCCGAGGGGTTCGGCAACAAGGCCGACGACCCGGTCACCACCGAGCTGGAGCTTCGGGCGTCCTGGTCCCCCACCCAGGAAGACCTCTCCGGCCACGTCGCCGCCTGGTGCGACCTGATGTGCGTGGCGGCGGGGTTGCCGCCGCTCCCGCCGGACGTGGCCACCCTGCCCCGCAGACGCGAAGATCCGGAGAGTGACCGAACGAAGTGAGGGCACCAGTCAACAGAACGTCCCAGTCATGAGAGCGGTGGACTCATGACAGAAGAACGCACCATCGTCCCGCTGCTGGAGCCGCGCGAGGGCATTCCTCCCGTCGTCGCCGACGACGCCGCCCTGGCCCGGGTGGTGGGCGCCTTCGCCCGCGGCACGGGCCCGGTGGCCGTCGACGCCGAACGCGCCTCGGGCTACCGTTACGGCAACCGTGCCTACCTGGTGCAGCTGCGCCGCGCGGGGGCCGGCAGCGCGCTGATCGACCCCATCGGCTGCCCCGACCTGACCGGCCTGGACGAGGCCCTGGCAGGCGCGGAGATCGTGCTGCACGCCGCCTCGCAGGACCTGCCCTGCCTGCTGGAGGTGGGCTTCCGTCCGCGGGAGCTGTTCGACACCGAGCTGGCGGGACGGCTGCTCGGCTACGAGCGGGTCGGGCTCGGCACGATGGTCGAGACGGTGCTTGGGCTGCGGCTGGAGAAGGGCCATTCGGCCGCCGACTGGTCGACCAGGCCGCTGCCCGAAGACTGGCTGCGCTACGCCGCGCTGGACGTCGAGGTGCTGGTCGAGCTCCGCGACGTCCTGCACCGGGAGCTGGAGGAGAGCGGCAAGCTGGAATGGGCGCGCGAGGAGTTCGCCGCCGTCCTCGGCACACCGCCCGCCACGCCGCGCTCCGACCCGTGGCGGCGCACCTCGGGCATCCACAAGGTGCGCAACGTGCGCGCTCTGGCCATCGTCCGCGAGCTGTGGACGATGCGCGACAGGATCGCCCGCGAGAACGACCTCGCCCCGGGCAGGGTGCTGCCCGACTCCGCGATCGTGGCGGCCGCGCTCGACGCGCCGCGCACCAGGAAAGCGCTCACCGAGATCACGGCGTTCACCGGGCGCAGCGCGCGCAGGCACATGAGCGACTGGCTGGCCGCGGTCAACCGGGCGCGCGCGCTGCCCGAGACGCAGCTCCCGCAGCCGAGCACGCCCGGCGACGGCCCGCCCCCCGCCAACCGCTGGCCC
>NZ_QNFZ01000035.1 GCF_003313395.1 Nonomuraea lactucae
GCAGCCTGGCCGCGCCCGCGGCCAGGCCGAGCCGGCCGATCGGCGTCACGAACAGCACGACGCCCGCGACCACCCACCACCACGAGACGGCGGTGATCCCGGCGAGGTTGCCCAGCGCGGCCGCCCCGACCGTCCAGGGCAGCGCGCGCGCTGTCAGCAGCGGCGGCACCAGCGCCGCCTGGAGGATGGCGGCCCGGCGGGGCACCGGTGTCACGTTCCGCTCGGTGGCCGTGGGCGCTTGGATCGTCTCCAGGCGCGCGGCCAGGGCTCGCAGGGTCGGATGATCGTACAGGTCGGTCACCGCGACGGCCGGGTAGCGCGTGCGCAGCACCGACACCAGCCTGGCCGCGGCGAGGCTGGTGCCGCCCGCGGTGAAGAAGTCGGCCTCCGGCCCGCTGACCTGCTCGCCGAGGACCTCCTGCCACTGCTCGGCGAGCCAGAGCTCGGCCCCTTCCAGGCTGGTCGGGGCGTCGTCCGCGGGTAGCGGCCAGGGAAGTGCGTCTCTGTCGATCTTTCCCGAGGTCCGGGTGGGCAGGTGGTCCACGACGGCCAGGCGCGGGACCAGGGCCGCCGGAAGCACGGCGCCGAGCCGCTCTCGCGCGCGCCCCAGGTCTAACTCACCGGTCGCCACGACATATCCCACCAGAACCTGGTGTCCGGCCTTGGTGGTCTTGACCGCGGCCGCGGCGCCGGTGACCCCCGGCAGGGCCCGCAGCGCGGCGTCCACCTCGCCGAGCTCGATCCGCCGCCCGCCCAGCTTGACCTGCTCGTCGGCGCGCCCCACGAACAGGAGCCCCGCGGCGTCGGCCACCACGAGATCGCCGCTGCGATAGGCGCGCGCCCAGCCGAGCGACTCCAGCGGCGCGTACTTCTCGCGGTCCTTGTCGGGATCCAGATACCTGGCCAGCCCGACGCCGCCGATGACCAGCTCGCCTGTCTCCCCCATGGCCACGGGCCGCCCGTCGGCCCCCACCACGGCGAGGTCCCATCCCCGCAGCGGCAGCCCGATCCGCACCGGGCCGTCCTGGCCGAGCGGCGCGGCGCAGGCGACCACGGTCGCCTCGGTCGGGCCGTAGGTGTTCCACACCTCGCGCCCGTCGACGCTGAGCCGTCCTGCCAGCTCGGGCGGGCACGCCTCGCCCCCGAAGATCAGCAGCCTGACGTCGGCGAGCGTCTCGACCGGCCACAGCGCCGCGAGCGTCGGCACCGTCGACACCACGGTGATCCCGCGCTCCACCAGCCAGGGCCCCAGATCCATCCCGGTACGCACGAGGGCGCGCGGCGCCGGCACGAGGCACGCGCCGTGGCCCCAGGCCAGCCACATCTCCTCGCACGAGGCGTCGAAGGCGACCGACAGCCCGGCGAGCACGCGATCGCCCGGCCCGACGGGGTCGTCCTGGAGGAAGAGTCCGGCCTCAGCGTCCACGAACGCGGCGGCGCTGCGGTGGCTGACGGCCACGCCCTTGGGCTTGCCCGTCGATCCCGAGGTGAAGATGATCCAGGCGTCGTCCTCCGGCAGCGGCGGCTGGGCCTTGGACTCGGCCGCCCGCCGTACGGTCAGGGTGCGGTCCTCGCCGACGACGGCGCAGACGTCGGCCTCGCCGAACACCAGCTCGGCGCGCTCGTCAGGATCGTCGGCGTCGACAGGGACGTAGGCTGCCCCCGCGGCCAGGACCCCCAGGATGGCTATGTAGAGATCCACCGTGCCTGACGGCACGCGCACGCCGACGCGCTCACCCGGCCCGATCCCCGCCTCACCCAGCGTGTCGGCCAGGTGGGCGACCTCCTTGCGCAGCCGCGCGTAGTCGAGAACGGTCACCCCGTCGTCGAGCGCCGGCGCGTCCGGGTGCGCCGCGGCCGTCGCGTCGAGGATGTCCACCAGCGTTCTGGCAGGCGGTGTCGCGGCTTCGGACAGGAAAACAGCACTCGTCACCAAGGCTCACCTCATACGTCGACGATGCGGGCCCAGGTTCACGAATACCCGCGTTCCACGGGCGATCGCGGCCCATGGCGACGCTCCCCACGCCGCCGAGCCTTCAACGATCTCAAATATCCCGGATATTTCCCAATCTGCGGCGTGTGCGCATCGTCACCCCTACCCGCGCCCGCCCCATCCGGGGGACCGCGATGGTCGGGACGGGTCTCAGGGCCAGCCACCGGTGAAGGCGATCGTCTGCCCGGTGACGAACGGCGCGGTGCCGGAGGCGAGGAACTCCACGAGGGCCCCGAACTCCTCCGGAGTCCCCAGGCGGCCGAGCGGCACGGTGTCTCTGATCAGCTGCTGACCGGCGGGGTCGTCGATGAACGCCGCCCGTGGGTAGTACAGCTCGCTGTAGAGGTAGTTGGGCGCGATGGCGTTGACCTGCACACCCCATGGCGCGAGCTCGCGGGCCAGCGCGAGAGCGAAGGCCGTCGTACCGGCCCGTGCCGTCGTGGGAACACTGAAACCCGGCTCCGGACGGAGCTCACGTGCGGACGTGACGGCGATGATGCTGCCGCTCCCACGTCGCTTCATGTGTGGGATCACGGCTTGGGCGAGCCGGAAAGGCGTGATCAACACCGCCTCGATGGTGGCGCGCAGGTCGTCCACGCAGACGTCCTCGATGGGCGTGTGACGAATGGGATGCACGTCATTGCATATCACCGCGTCGATCGTGGTGAGCTGATCGATCGTTTCGGCGACCACGGCTTCCGGCTCCTGCGCCGACAGGACCCGGACCTGGGGATGCGCGGCCGAGTACGCGGCGCGCGCCTCGGGGTCGGCGAAGCCTCGGTCGTGGCAGGCGATGACGTATGACGCCTTCTCCAGGGCTGACACCGCTCCGGGCCCGCCATAGTCGAGGACATTGGTCACCAATGCCGTGCGTCCACCCATCAGTGCTCCTTCTTCGAAGGCGAGCTTGGGAGTTGAAGGCGCGCGTGGGATCGGCGCAGCACGAGGTGCGGGCGCTGAATGCTGCGAACGTGCTCCCGGTCGGGATCGGCTATCCGTTTGAGGAGCAGATCTCCCGCGGTCCGGGCGAGCCGGTCCAGGTCGCAGTGCACGGTGGTGAGGCCGATGTGGGCCCACGAGGCGATCGTGATGTCGTCGAAGCCGACGACGGTCAGGTCCTCCGGGATTCTCACCCCGAGTTCCACGGCGCCGTCCAGCACGCCGAGCGCGATGACGTCGTTCCCGCAGAAAAGGGCGGTCGGCGGTTCGGATCTCGCGAGTAACGTGCCGAGAGCGGCGCGGCCGTGACTGAAGGAGAACGGGACGCTGACAGCGAGTTCGTCTGCCAGAGAGCGGCCATGTTTCGACAGGCTGCGCCGAAAGCCCGTCTCGCGATCCCGCCCCGTGCTGGCGGCACGGGGGCCGAACACGGCTCCGATCCTGTGGTGGCCGAGTTCGACCAGGAGATCACCGACCAGTGCCGCACCGTAGACGTTGTCCACCACGGCGCTGTCGGCCGTGGCGTCACTTTCGCGATTGAGGAATACGAAAGGTATGTCACGGTGCATGAGCGCGGCGGGAAGCGGCGAATCGACGAGCGATGTCGTCAGGACGATCCCGTCGAGCGAACCGTCGGCCAACTCCTCTATCGTCGGCCCGTCCTCGTCCTGCTCGGTGAACAGGACGGTCCGGAATCCAGCCTGCTTGAAGTAGTCGTGCAAGGGCGCCAAGAGGTGGGGATAGAAAGGGTTCGTCAGGTCGGAGACCACGATCCCTATCCGATGGGTCTTCCGCAGGGACAGCACCCGTCCACGCTCGCTCGCCACGTAATCGAGGGCTCTCGCGGCCTCCTCGACCCGCCGTCTTGTCTCGGGTGCCACGCTCGGGTGCCCCCTGAGCGCTCTCGACACGGTCGGCTGGCTGACACCTGCCAGGCGGGCGACGTCTTTGCTGGTGGCAGCCATCACTCCTCCCTGCGGCCTCGGCGTGGATCTGAATACGTATGTATCAGAGCATGGTTCACTTCGGATGTCCACCGAGGAAGTGCGGCGTAACCGCAGTCGGCGCGGAGTGGACGGCGCGAAGATTCTCGCCGCTTCTCCATTGACATACATACGTATGCGACCAACCATGGGCGGCAGTCCACGCCAATCCACACGGCAGACAGGGATCTCCGGACTGTTCGCCACGCGGATGCGTTACTCAGGTGCCTCCATCGGTGCCCGACTCGCGTCGGTCGCGGCAGGCGCACCCGCTCCCCTGATCGCCGCCGCCCTGCTGACCACATACGACAGAACCCAGCCGATCGCCGCCTACGTCGCCCTGGCGGCAGCGATCACAGTGGGCGCCGTACTCTCCGCGAAGGAGACCCGTAGCCGCTCGCTGGAGGACCCGAGGCCGGTGCCACACTGGCCGCCACCACGGACGCAGCCGCGGGCCGCGCCGGTTGAGCTGAAGGAGCGAAACGATGGACGAAGCGAAGATATACGCGCTGAACCTGTTCGACGTGTCGGATCGTGCCGAGTATCTGGCGTATTCCCGCCGATCGGTTCGCGAGGTCACCGCGCACGGCGGACGCGTTGTGGCGCTCGGCCGGTTCCGGGAGAGCGTCACCGGTGATATCGAGCCTCGGCAGGTTCTCATCCTCGTCGAATGGGAATCGAGGGCTGCCTTCGACAGCTACCTGAACGACCCGGAGCTCTCCGATCTCCACCCACACAGGGAGAACGGCACGTCCTCCTATGTCTGGCACCTCTTCGATCGCCTCGATGACCTCCGCCCGATCCTCAAGGAGTGAGCATCGGCCACCGAACACCAGCGTCACCGAGACCGGTTGTCCACTGGGCTCGCGACCTGGTTCGGGACCCTGTCCAAAGTGATCGCGACGAGCAAGTCCCCCATCGCTCGTCGGACTCCCCGAACGGATGGGTCCCTGCCCGGATCCAAGACCACGGCGCCGCCCGGGCGGAGCCGTGGTCTTGGATCCGGCCGATGGAGGCGGGCCACTGCCGCTCCGTTACCGCGTGGCAGTCAGGCCGATGACGAGCAGGTTCAGGCCGTGGGCGAAGTGGCCGGCGAAGTCGGTGCTGGTGAGCGTGGCCTCGGCGGCTGCCAGGTTGGGGTAATGGCGCGGGTCCAGGGCCGCGTGCAAGGTGGTCACCGCGGCGGAGAGGTCGGAGTCGGTGAGCGCGCCGGCGGCCTGCTCTTCCAGCGTGTGGCCGAGGGTGAAGTGGATGATCGCGAGTGCTGTGCGGGTGGCCGCCTCGGTGGATTGGCCGGCGCCGCGCAGCACGCCCACGAGGGTGTCGGCGTAGCTCAGGGTGTTGGGGCCGATGGAGTGGGTGCCGGCGTAGACGCGGGCTCCGTCGCGGTGGCGCAGCAGGGCCGTGCGCAGCCTGCCGGCCAGTTCGGTGACCTGTTCCTGCCAGGTGGTCCCGTCCGATAGCGGGTCGGCGCAGTCGGCGAGCATCTCTTCGGCCATGGCGGCGAGCAGGGCCTGCTTGGTGGCGAAGTGCCGGTAGAGCGTGCCGACCTGGACGTCGAGAGCCGCGGCCAGGCGGCGCATGGTCAGCGCGTCGAGGCCTTCCTCGTCCACCAGTCGCAGCGCGGTGGTGACCGCCTCCGGCGCGGCCATCTTGCGCGGGCGGCCCCGGGGGCGCCGCGGGGACAGGGAGGTTGACGTGGTTCCCATGGACGGTGATACTAGTGCCCTCTTTTATGAACGATGTTCATTTAATAGGGGGACGAAGACGTGCACATCGACGTGATCGTGGTCGGAGCCGGGCCCACCGGGCTGCTGCTGGCCGCCGAGCTGGCCCTGGCCGGCGTACGGGTCCGCGTCCTGGAACGGGGCATGTCGCCCACCCGTGACTCGCGGGCGCTCACGCTGCACCCGCGCAGCATCGAGGTGATGGACCTGCGCGGCATCGCCGACCGCTTCCTCTCCCGCGGCCGTACCGTGCCCGGCTGGCACTTCGCGGGCCTGCACACCCGCCTGAACTTCACCGCCCTGGACACCCGGCACGGCTACACCCTGTTCCTGGAACAGGCCCGCACCGAGGAACTGCTCGACGCCCGCGCCCGGGAGCTGGGCGCCGAGATCGTCCGTGGCCGCGAGGTCACCGCCGTGCGGCAGGAGCAGGACGCCGTCGTCGTCGAGACAGCCGAGGGTGAGTCGCTACGCGCGGCCTACGTCGTGGGCTGCGACGGCGGACGCAGCCTCGTCCGGCAGGCGGCCGGCATCCCCTTCGACGGCACCGACGAGACCCTGACCGGCATGCTCGGCGACTTCGCCGCCACCGACCCCGGCACCGCGCAGACGGCCGAGGCCCACGGCGTCCTGGCCGTGCCGCTGGAAGGCGGCCTGACCCGGTTCGTGGTCATGGACCCGCAGCTCATGCGGATACCGGCCGGCCAGCCGGTGACGTTCGAGGAGTTCCAGCAGTCGCTGAAACGCGTCGCCGGCACCGACTTCGGGATCGCCCAGCCGCGCTGGCTTTCGCGTTTCGGCAACGCCACTCGCCTGGCCGGGCGGTACCGGCAGGACCGGATCCTGGTGGCGGGCGACGCGGCCCACATCCACTTCCCCGCGGCGGGCCAGGGCCTCAACACCGGCCTGCAGGACGCGATGAACCTGGGCTGGAAGCTCGCCGCCCAGGTCAAGGGCTGGGCCCCGGCGGGGCTGCTGGACTCCTACGACGCCGAACGCCGCCCGGTCGGCGCGGCGGTCACCGCCAACACCCAGGCGCAGACCTTGCTCATGGAGCTGACGCTGATGCCGCAGTACCGGCAGCCGGCCATGGCGTTGCGTGACATGCTGGACGGCCTGCTCGGGATCGAAGAGGTCAACCGCCGCCTGGCCGCGTCCGTCTCGGCGATCGGCACGCGATACGGCGACGGCTCCCCGGCCGGGGCCAGGGTGCCCGACCTGCCGGTCAGCGTCACGGAACATCCGCAGGCGGAGCGCCTGTACGAGCTGTTGCACGGCGGGCGATTCCTGTTGATCCGTACATCGAAGCACGTCGGCATCGCCGGTGCGCACGCATGGGGCGACCGGGTGGAGAACGTCACGGCCACGGCGTGGCAGGCACCCCCCGAACTGGACGGGGCCGACGCGGTGCTCGTACGACCCGACGGGCACCTCGCCTGGGCCGGGCAGGGCGATCAGGCGCGGCAGGCGCTGCTGCGCTGGGCGGGCGTCCCCGACGACGTCGGTGCGTCACCTCGACCCCGTACAGGCACTGCGCAGCCGTAGTCGGGACGCGTCACCAGCAGGACGGTTACTTGAACGGGTCTCGGGCCGGCCCCGGGCCCGTACAACAGCCGGACAGCACCAGCGCCCTCCGCCACAGCGGTACGACTGGCGCGTGACGGGATACTCGAGATCGGGCTGCCGTCGGTGCCTCTGGCCCGGGATCAGGCGTTTCCAAGGGGGCTTGTGGCGGAGCTTCCAGGCCACGCCGCCGAGAAGGTCGACGATCTCGTTGCTCTTGTTGAGCGCAGTGATCGCATTGTCGTCCGCCCTTCGAGTGGCGGTCATCTATGGTGATAGTTCATGTGGTGCGATGAGAGTCGCCTCTGGGGCACATCATGATGTCCACGCTTCCCTTGAACTCCCGCAACGGTGGCGATGACCGGTTGGGCCGGCGTGTTCAGGCGGCGCGCGACTGCGCGTTCGTCGGCCGGGCGGAGGAATTGGAGCTGTTTCGCTCGGCCCTGCGGGGCGATCCAAGTGCCGGCGCGGTGCTCTATCTGCACGGCCCGGGCGGCGTCGGTAAGTCCATGCTGCTGCGACGCCTGGCCGCGGAGGCCGAGGCGGCTGGGCGCGTGGTCGTGGAGATCGATGGTCGGATGGTGGATCCGACCCCTGTCGCGTTCGAGGCGCAGGCCCACCCGGCTCCGGCACAGGAGCGGGTCGTGCTTGTGATCGACAGCTTCGAACGGTGCCAGGGCTTGGAGGGCTGGCTGCGTGAGCGTTTCCTGCCTCGTATGGCCGCGGGCGCGATAGTGGTCATCGCCGGACGCGAGCCGCCGGATGACAACTGGACCTCCGATCCCGGGTGGGCAGGGCTGCTGCAAGTAGCTCCGTTACGCGAGTTCGCGCCGCTTGAGGCGGTTGCGCTGCTCCAAGCACGAGGCGTACCCGCGGCCGTGCATGAGGCGGTGCTGGCGTTCACTGGCGGCAACCCGCTCGCGTTGACACTGGCGGCGGCGGTGACCGTGGACCACGCGACCGCCGCGGCGGCTTGGACTCCAAGCCATGACGTGGTGCAGACGTTGCTGCGCCAGTTGGTCGGCGAGGTTCCCTCGGCCATGCACCAGCGGGCACTGCAGGTGTGTGCACATGTCCGGGTGACGAGCGAGGCGTTGTTGCGCGCGGTGCTCGGCGAAGACGGCTGGCGGCTGTTCGACTGGCTGCGCTGCCTGCCGTTCATGGAGTCCAGCGGGCAAGGGGTCTTCCCGCATGACGCGGTGCGTGAATCTTTGGAGGCCGACCTGCGCTGGCGTGACGCCGACGGGTACGAGGCGCTGCACCGCCGGCTCCACCTGCACTTTCTTCAGCGGGTCCGGGCTGCCCCCGAGGCCGAGATATCGGCCGCCGTCGGCGAGCTGCTGTACGTTCACCGCGCCGACGGATACAACTCCGAGGTCCACACCTGGCAGGGCGGTGGTGAGGTGCACGAGGATGTGCTGGAGGCGGCCGACCATGCCGTGGTGCTGCGCCTGGTCGCCGAGGCCGAGGGGGAGGCCTCCGCCCGGATCGCGCGCTACTGGCTGGACCGGCAGCCGGAGGCGTTTCGGGTTTACCGGTCGACGCAGAGTGGTCAGATCATCGCGTGCTTTGCCTGGTTGCGGTGCGAGGATCCGACCGGTGAGGAAGTGGACCCCGTGGTCTCGGCCGCGTGGGCGCACGCGCGTACCACCGCGCCACTGCAGGCCGGCCGTTACCTGGCAGTGGAACGGTTCGCGGTGCACCCCGCCCGGTATCAGCGACCGTCACCGGTGATGGACCTCATGCAGTGGCGGATTTTGGGCGAGATCTTCCGATCTGAGCAGCTGAGCTGGTCGTTCTTCGTCAAGCGCGACGACGGGTTCTGGAACCGGCACCTGGTGGACGTCGACATCCCACCGATCGCCGCCAGGCCCCACGTGGGCCCCCACAGCTATGCCCTGTTCGCGCATGACTGGCACGCGAACCCGCCCGTCGCCTGGGCCGAGCTGAGGATGCGGCGGATGTTCGCCGAATCGCAGGCCCGCGCCGAGTTCAGCGTGCTGTCGCGCCCGGAGTTCGACGCCGCGGTCCGCGACGCGCTGCGCGCCGTACGGCAGCCCCACGGACTCGATCGCAACCCGCTGCGGGGCAGCCGGTTTGTGGGCGAACGCGACCTTGCGGAGGTTCTCGCCTCGGCCGTCGAGGATCTGCTCGCGGAGCGAGGTGGGGAGAAGTACCACCGGGCGGTGCGAGCCACGTACTGGAGTGGCGCGCCGACGCAGGAGGCCGCGGCCGCCCGGCTCGGGCTGCCGTTCAGCACCTATCGCCGCCACCTGACAAGAGGCGTCGAGCGGCTCTGCGAGGTGCTGTGGCGCCGTGAGCTGTACGGCGGGTAACCCACCGCCAACCGATTGAGCAACAGTGAGCACGGAACCGACCTGGAACCCGAGTACCGGACATGCCCAGCATGAGGCCCATGACAGCGACCTCTCAGCTCGGCCGGATCGACGACGGTGACCAGGCCGCGATCACCGCGTTGCGGCAGGCGTTCGCCGCGCAGCGCCGGGCGCACCAGGCATACCCATATCCCGACCTGCGGGAGCGGACCGGCCATCTCCAGGCGCTCGCCGCGATGCTGGTGCGCAACCGTAAGCGGATCCAGGAGGCGATGAGCGAGGACTTCCGTGTCCACTCGCGGACGTGGACTGACATCGGTGAGCTGGTCGCCGTGATCGTGCGCGCGCAAGCCGCCGCCGGATCCCTCGCGGAGTGGATGGCCGACGAACCGCGCGAGGTCGATCCGTTCATCTACGGCGACGCGCGTGCGTTCGTACGCCCCCAGCCCAAGGGGGTGATCGGAAGCATGGCCCCGTGGAACACCCCGTTCGAGATCGGCGTGGGGGTGCTCATCGATATGCTCGCCGCGGGCAACCGCGTGATCCTCAAACCGTCCGATCACACCCCTGCATGCGGCATCGTCATCGCCGACATGCTGGCCGAGACCTTCGACGCCGACCACGTGACCGCCGCGGTGGGCGGCCTCGAACTGGCCCGTTTCTTCCCGACGCTGCCCTGGGACCATCTGATGTACACCGGCAGCACAGCGGTCGGACGGCAGGTGATGAAGGCCACTGCCGAGAACCTCGTTCCCGTGACCCTGGAACTAGGGGGAAAGTGTCCCGCCATCCTCACCGCGACCGGCGTGACCGAGCGCAACGTCGAGCAGATCATCGACGTGAAGCGTGTGCGGAACGGACAGAACTGCATATCGGTCGACCACGTGTTCGTGCCGCGGGCCCAGCTCGCCCGCTTCGTGGACCTGGCTCGGGGGATCATGGCGCGCCGGGCTCCGGCCTTCTCCGCAGGTGACGACACGACCGGACTGGTGACGCAGGCGCACTACGACCGTATCGTGCGGCTGCTGGCCGACGCGCGCGACGCCGGGAGCGAGGTCGTCGACATCGACGTGGACGGCGTCGTCGACCCTGGCGAACGACGGGTGCCGATCAGCCTCGTCATCGACCCGGACCCAGAGCTGGGGATCATGCAGGAGGAGATCTTCGGACCGATCCTGCCAGTTCGCCCCTACGACCACCTGGACGGCGTTCTGGACCAGATCAACGATGGTGACCGGCCGCTCGCTGTCTACGTCTTCGGGGACGACGCGAACGAGAACGAGGAGTTGCTGAACCGCGTCACCTCCGGCGGTGCGGCGATCAACGCCGCGCTGTGGCAGGGAGGTCTGCCGTCACTCGGGTTCGGCGGTGTCGGGGCCAGCGGTATGGGCCGCTACCACGGTATCGACGGGTTCCGGGAGTTCTCCAACCTCCGTGGCGTGTTCGTCCGCGGTGGACAGGACATGACATCGGAACTGTGCCCGCCCCACAGCGCCGAGACCAAATCGATGGTCGAAGCGCTGCTCTTGGCGGCCGCCGATGCCGGGACCGGGACGGAACGGCCGGCGTAGTGCTCCATGAACAGCCCGGCCGATGATCGCGCGTCCCCGAGCACTCGGCCGACCTGGATTAGCCGAAGAACCGGCTCGCCCACGGCCGTGTCGCCCAGACCCTGCTGGTCACGCTGATGGTGTCTCTGGAAGCACTCGGCACCGCACCGTTGCGTTTGACGCAGCATGGGCTTGATGCAACAAGAGCAGGCGTCCGTAACCAGGGGCGCGGGGCCGGCGAGGTCCAGGGTGGCGGCTCGCGCTAGCCCTGAACGGTCGGGCGGACGGTGATTTCGCCGATTTCGATATCGTGGGGCTGTTCAATGGCGAAGGCGATGACGCGGGCGACGGCTTCCGGAGCGATGGCGAACTCGTCCATGTTGCGGCGGGTCTGCTCGCGGACCTGGGGATTTTCGATCGAACCGGCGAGTTCGGTGCGGACCACACCCGGTGACACCGCCGTCGTCCGCAACACGCCGTCGGTCGACTCCTGCCGCAGTCCCTCCAGCAGGGTCCGTACGGCGTTCTTGGTCGCGGCGTACACCGCCTGGGTAGGGACGATCTTCAGGCCGGACGTCGACACTGTGGTCACCAAGTGGCCCTGGCCCTGCCGGCGGAACACCGGGAGCGCGGCAGCGATCCCGTGCAGCACCCCGCGCAGGTTGACGTCGATCATCGCCGACCAGCCGTCCACGTCGAGTTCGGACACCGGCCCGATCTTGCTGATGCCGGCATTGCTCACCAGCACGTCCAGCCGGCCGAACTCCGCCACGGCCTGACGAGGTCCTCGCGCCGCGTGACGTCTGTGGCGCGGAAGATGGCACGCCCGCCGCGGTCCCGAATGTCCCGGGCGAGTTCGTCGAGGCGCTCTGCCCGGCGCGCCCCACTCCACACTGCGACGCCTCATCGCAACCGCCATCGCTGATGGATCGCCTCTCCACACGCTCAAATACCTTCGCGCGGGCCCCACCATGCTCGGCATGCCGGGGTCTACTTACCTGACGTGCCTGACAGACCTCCAGCCGACTGACCAGCAAGAACTGACGAAATCATCAGAAAGGAGACATTCTTGACCGCCACCCAGCCCGCACCCGGGCTCCTTCCCATCCGGTCCCCGCGCGGGATCGCGGTCCTCGGCCACACACCCCAGATCCCCGACACCAACCCGGTCGCGTACTTCGGCGAGCTGTCCCGGAGTTCCCCGAGGGCATCTTCAGCATGGACAATGCCGGCCAGGAGGACGTCTTCGTCTACGACCCCGACCTGGTCGCGGAGGTCTGCGACGAGACCCGTTTCGGCAAGCCGATCCTCCCGCCACTGAGCCATGTCCGCGACTACGCCGGCGCGGGCCTGTTCACCGCCCACGACGATGAGGATGCCTGGGGCATGGCCCACCGGATCCTCATGCCGGCCTTCAGCCAGCGGGCCATGAAGGGCTACTTCGGGCAGATGCTGGAGATCGCCCAGAACCTCGTGGGCAAGTGGGAGCGCGAGCAGGCGCGGCTGGTCAAGGTGACCGACGACTACACCCGGCTCACGCTGGACACCATCGCCCTGTCGGGGTTCGGCTACCGGTTCGACTCCTTAAGCACTCGCTGCCATCCACCGCGGCCGCACCGGCGGCGACGACGAAACCGCCCGGCAGTGGCTCGACCAGCTCGAGGCGGACGGCCGCTACCAGCAGGACGTCTTCGCCTGATCCCGTTCACGGTGGCCCGAGCCAGATTTCGGACGCGCACCACCGAAAGCACGAGAAAGTGAGATCGCCATGGACACCATGCTCGCCGGACGCTTCCACCTGGACAGCAGGAATTTCCTCGTGGAGGAGGTCCCCGTCCCCGTGCCGGGCTCGGGAGAGGTCCTCATCGAGGTCAAAGCCGCAGGCGTGTGCCTGTCGGACCTCCACCTGATCGACGGAACCCTCGTCCCCCTGTACCCCGGCGCCTGCGACGCCGTCACCGTCGGCCACGAGGTCTCCGGCGTCATCCATGCCCTGGGCCCCGGTCTCAAGCGGGGCCTGACCGTGGGCACCCGCGTCACCCTGCAGGCGGGACAGAGCTGCGAGGAGTGCGCGGACTGCGCGCGCCGCCGCCCCTGTGCTCAGGTCCGCACCCGGGGCATCGACTACGACGGCGGCTGGGCCCAGTACGCCATCGCCCGTGAGGACACCCTGGTCCCCATCCCTGACGAGCTGCCGTTCGACCAGGCCGCGATCATCCCTGACGCGGTCTCCACCTCCTACGCCGCCGTCGTGGCCACCGCCGGGGTGCGCCCTGCGCAGGCCGTAGGCGTGTGGGGCGCGGGCGGGGTGGGCGCGCACAGCCTCCGCGTCGCCCGCCTGGTCGGCGCCGCCCCGATCATCGCGGTCGACCCGCTGCCCGGCGCCCGGGAACGCGCTCTGGCCTTCGGCGCGGACATCGCCCTCGACCCGGCAGCCGGCGACTTCGCCGAGCAGGTCCGTGTCACCACGGCCGGGCGCGGCCTGGACTTCGCCTTCGACTGTGCCGGAGTGCCGGCTGTGCGCGAGCAGGCCGCCGCTGTGCTCGGCCGGAACGGCGCCTTGATCCTGGTGGGCATCACGCCCGAGCCGCTCACCATTAGCGAGAGCCTGATGTTCAACTACCTGGGCAAGCAGGTGCGCGGCCACTTCGGCGGCTTTCCCGAGTCCGTTCCCGAGCTGGTGCGGCTCGCCTGCAACGGCCGGCTCGACCTGGCTCCCTCCATCACCGACCACATCCCGCTCGCCGACGCCGCCGAGGCGATCCACCGGCTGGAACACAAGATCGGTGACCCGATCCGCCTCATCCTCGTTCCCTGAAGGCTGAGGACGACCGGCCAAGGCCACGCAGGACGCTTTGTGCGAGCGGGCCCCGGCCTTGGCCGCATTTCCGAGCACCGAAGAGAAACGACAGCGACACGTCTCGCCTCAAACCCTCGATCATCCGCTACGGCCCGCGCCCGGACATCACCGACCCGTACGTCTTCCAGGCAGCGCGCAGCACCGCGCCGGCAGGATGCGCGGAGTGCGGCAGCAGCTTGCCCGTGGATATACAAGCCGACAGCCCCGGTCCCGCCCATGACATGCGGAGAGGGGAGCAGGAGCTTGAGAGGAGCCGGCAATTCGCCTCCGACGCCTCGCACGAGATGCGCCCGGCCCTCGCGGGCTTGCGCGCGGGGCTGGAGGAGGGCCGCCTGTATCCCGAGCAGACAGATCTCCGCGACCTGCTCGCCAGGGCGCTGAGAGGCGTCGACCGGTTGGATGCAATCCTCACCCACCTGCGAGTCTCGGCGAAATAGAGGCAGGTCCAACCGTGGAGTCCCAGCAGGTCGATCTCGCAGAACTGGTGCGGGACGAGGTCTCCCGCCGGGTCGATCACCTCACGGTCCACCTCTGGCTGCAACCTGGCGTGATCGTCCAGACAGTGCCGATCAGGATTGCCCGACTGCCTCGAAATCCCAGCGACACCCTCATCCTCGTCAGATATCCCCTACGCGAGGACCAGAACGGCGATCGCGACTCGTGGCCGTGGCTACCGGGCACCGTCCTGCGTTGATCTGCGGGGCCGCGACCGAGGCCCAGATCGACCCCGACTGAGTCAAGTTCACCGCACCGTCCGCAAAGTCCGCAGCCGCCGATGATGCTGCGGCTTTCCCCTTGACCGGCACAACCGCATGATCGAGGCGCTCATGCGGGACATCACCCGAAACAAGCACCTCAACCCCAAGCGGCGCGACCGCAGCCACCCGCGCGTGGTCAAGCGAGCCCGCCACAACTCCTACCGCGTCAAGCGGCCGGGTGACGTCGGGGTACTCCACGGTGGGCCCGTGACGGTCAGTCTGGCAAACCTTCCCGAACTGACCCTTGCCTCATGATCATTTTAGGCTGAGTGGCATTGGGCCCAGATGCTCCGGCGAGGTTTTTGCGACATTACCTCGCTCCACCACTCATGGGACCGTAGTTGGCCGTCAGAGTCTCAGCGTATTCGTCTGGGACGGTCCGACCAGCGAAGGTCAAGGGGAGATAGGAATCCAGCGCGCCTGCCGCCTCCAAGAAGGGGCCGAACTGAGCACGCCATTCAGTTCGTGCGGCCAGATTTGGGAAACCACGAAAAACTGCGACTTCCGGATCTCTTTCACCCCAACACCCCCATCTTCCGGAAGGTCCGGTCACTGCAATGACGTTCGCAGAAATTGCAATCGACCCCATGATGTCGCCGTTCGGCTCATAACCGACCCCTGCCCAATAGTCGTCCATGTCAGCATCGACAGACAGCGAAATTGCCGGATACATCCCATACTCCGGGAGGTAAAACCCTTCGCAATCTGGTTCGAGAACCAGCAGCTCAACCCGCGTGTCACCGTGCCATCGAGCCATCGCACAGAGCGCCGGCCAGAAATCCGGGGCGAGGACAGCGTCGAACTCGCAGAACAGAGAATCCTGCGCACCCTCCACGAAGACCTGGTTAGGCAGCCTGGCATCAAGATTGAAGGCTGCTGCACCACGAGAGCGGACATTCAGGTATCCACTTCGATCAACGATCGAACTGATCTCCGGCATCAGTCCTCACCCAGCCTAATCTTGATATCGGCCTTCTTGGAGCCCGCCTTGTAGAAGTCGGCAGTCCATCCTTCGTGACTGTTAGCCTTCCCGCGAAGGAAATACCTAGCCCCGTCTTTCTCGTACATGATGTTCGGCCCCTTGTCGGTACGAGTCCACCCATTCGCCTCAAGGTTCTTACCGAATTCCCTAGGGCCTACGTCCGTCGACTTGTTCAGCATGCGAGCGCCACGACCGGTGGTGTCCCCGTACTGTGAGACAATCGGGCAACCATTGCTGTTGTGAACGAGTACCGGAGTCTTGCCCGCCAGCACATAATAGGTGTGGAGGTCGGCGACGGTCAGACTGTGAACCCTTTGCGTGGCGGTCCAGCGGGCAACAGCAGTGATCTGAACCCAGGTGCCGGCCGAAGTTTGCAGCGACAAGCCAGGCCGAAGGGCAGCCGCGTCTACCCATTCGCGAAGTAACGGTACCCAGAAGGGGTGGTTCGCCGTCGTTGTCACGGACGCAGCCGAGGATTCCCCAGCCCCCTGAGAGCTTACAGAAATCTCTAGGAGATCCTTCGGGCCAGCACCGACTATCAAGCCCGTTACCAACTTGCCTGCCGATTCCCCGGCGGTCGGATCGGTGGCAAGAATTGTGTCCCCAACCCGTACATCTTCGATGGGCTTGTGACTGCCGTCTGCCATGAGTACGACAGTTCCAGCGACAAAGCTGTTTTTCTTGCAGGCGTTCTCAACAGCTTTCAGTGCATTGCCTAGCTTACCGATGATTTTTGCTGCTGCTTTGACCACTTTGCCCGCCCCGCCTGTGGCCATCCAGGCACATGAACCCAAATCTCCCATAATGCATCTTGCGGCGTCCCCGAAGAAGAAGTCCATCACATCGCTATTCAAAGCCTTGACAAGCCAGTTGTTATATTTCTCCCTCGTAATTTTCGTCCACTCTTTATCGTCGATCCCGATATAGCGCGCCTGTATGGCGCAACCATGGAATTTATCGGTAAACCCACGACCATTGGCGCAGTTGGCGCTAAACTCTTCGATCATCTTCGCAGTCGTGGCCAGGTCGCGCCAAGCCTTGCAGAGTGAACTGCCGTAGGTTTTCGTGCAGGAACGCCAGGCTTTGAAGTTCGGGTCGTCGGTGATTGGATCCCTCGAGCGTGATCCTGCCGATCCCGGCGCACTCATGGCGTCGATCATCTGGATTCGCTTCCAGTGGTCTGCCACCTGCTTATCGGACCAGCCGAAGACCGGGGTGTACATGAACAGTTCGCGCGCCCACTTCGACGCCTTCCAGAAGCCTTTAGGGACTGGTCGGCCGTTGGGCAGTACGCCGGTCCTTTTGATGTCTTTATCCGACATGACGGTGAATCCCCATTCGGCTCCGTAGCAGCCCCAAGGGTCGCATGCTGTCATGCCACCACCGATGTTGCCTATCGAACAGGGCGTTCCGCTGCAGAGGCCGCTTCCCCCGCCGGTTGCGAGATAAATGCCGTGTTGGGCGTAGGCGTCGGCAACCGTCTCGGGGTCGTAGCCGGGGCTGTAGTTGCCCGGGTTGTCAAGTTGGGTGGTGTAGTGGCCGGTGGGGTCCATGCCAGTCATAGGAGAAGCGTTGGCGTAGGTGTAGCGATTCGCCTGCACGGAGGGGGTGGGAGCCAGGGTGGCGGTGTCGCGACTGGCGAAGGCACCGGTGCCGGGTTGGTACCAGCGGGCGTGCATGTTGACCTTGCCGGTGTCCGGGTCGGTGTATTCGCCCTGGTAGCCGAGGTTGGTCTTGACGCCAGTCTGCGCGGTGATGGTGCCGAAGGGGTCGTAGGCGGTGGTGGTGGCCAGGGCGGTGCTGGAGAAGGTGGCGACCAGGTCGCCGTGCAGGTCACTCATTGTGGCCAGCGCTGGGTTGGTGTCCTCCTTCTGACCGAGTAGCGCGCCGGAGGGGTCACGACCGTACCGGGCTTGGACGGCTCCGCTGGTGTCGGTGATGGCGGCCAGGTCGTTGCCGAGCCCGCTGTAGGCGAACAGTTGCTTGCTCGCGCCCTTGATGCGAGAGGTGACACGGTCCAGGGAGTCGTAGCTGTAGAGGGAGTCACTGTCGGCGATGAGCCGATCAAAGGCGTCGAAGGTCAGCTGGGTCGTGGCACCGTTCTTGGTCTCGGTGGCCAGCGTGCCTCGCGCGGTGTAGGTGTAGTCGATCCCGTCGCCGGAGGTTAGCCGGTTGCGCTCGTCGTAGGTGTAGGTCTTGGTGCCGGCCTTGGTGCGGTTGCCAGCGGCGTCCCACTCGTAGGCGGTAGTCGTACCGTTCGGGGCCTTCCAACTGGTAAGGCGGCCGACGTGGTCGTAGGTGTAGGTGTTGGTGCCCGCGCCGGCGATCCCGGCGGTGGTCTTGGTGGTGAGGTTGTCGTCCTTGTCCCACCCGTAGGTGATCTTCGCCAGCTGAGCGCCAGTGCTGTTCTTGAGGGTGTGAGTTCCCAGCCGATCCAGCGCATCATAAGTGAAGGCCTGGCTGTCGCTGCCGGTGGTGCCGACGGCGGCGTTCATCGACGTCAGGCGGCTGGCCCGGTCGTAGCCGTAGGTGATCTTGCGGGTGGTGACCGGGTCCGTCGCCGTCTCCAACCGGCCGACGTTGTCCCAAGTGAAGGTGGCCGTGCCGGCGGCGTCGATGCGCTGGGTCGGGTTGCCCAGCGCATCGTAGGTGTAGGCGGTCTGCTGGGTGGTGCCGCGCTTGACGGTCAATGGAAGAGCGCGGTCGTTGTAGTCGACGGTCAGATCGCCGATCGCCGTACGGCGGCCGGCAAGGTCATAACCGAATGTCCGTTCCGCGCTCGCTGCGTTGCCTCCGCCGCCGGTCTCTTTGGTCATGTGGCCCAGGTGGTCGAATGTGCGGTCGATGCGCACCCCGCCTGGCTGGTTTTCGGCGATGGGGTTGCCCGCGGCGTCATAGACGGTGGTGAAGGTGCGGTCTGCCGCGTTGGGGTGGGTGGCAGTCGCGGGTTCGGTGACGGTTTCGGGCAGGCCGAGACTGTTGTAGGTGGTCCAGGTGGCATTGCCACGCCCGTCGGTCAGCCTGGTGCGGGCACCGGTGGCGTCATAGCCGAAGCTGGTGGTGATCGACTCACCAGTCTTCACCGGCTCGATGAGCGAGGTGAGCCTGCTGAGCGCGTCGAAGGTCTGCCGGGTGACGTGGCCCTCGGGCGAGGTACTGCTGGTCTGGTTGCCGGCCAAGTCATAGCCGACGCTGGTGGTGCGCAGCACGGTGCCGGAGGCGTTCAGGTCCTTGACGGCGATCTTGCGACCGGCCAGGTCGTATTCGGCCGTGGTGGCGTTGCCCAGCGGATCGGTGGTCTTGGTGACTCGGCCAGCCGGATCGTAGGTCATCTTCGTGGTGCTGGTGGCCGGGTCGGTCTGTTCGGTCACCTCACCGGCAGCGTTGACCGTGTAGCTGGTGGTGCGGTTGCCCGGGGCGACCGCCTTGGTCAGAAGGTCGGCGTCGTTGTAGGTGAATGTCGTGGTGTAAGCGGCTGCAGCCGGTTTGCGCTCTACCTGCGTTTCGGTGATCTTACGGCCGAGGTCGTCGTAGGTGGCCTCCACCCGTGCGCCGGTCGGGTTGACCCCTGCCAGTTGCTCGCCGGCCAGGTCATATTCGGCCACCCACTGTCCCGGGGACTGGCCCTCGGGTGCGGGGTCGGTGGTGCGGACCTGGCGGCCGAGCTGGTCGTACTCGAACGTGGTGATGTAGCCGCGCGGATTCGTGGTGCGGACCAGCTGACCCGCCGGATCGTAGACATGCCTGGTGGTCGGGGTGACAGCGGTGCCACTGGGCGGTGTGTAGGCAGGGGCGCTCTTGGTGGTCAACCTGCCGGCCTTGTCGAACACCGAGGTGACGGTGCGGCCCTCCGCGTCAGTCTGGTGCGTTTGGGCGCCGAAGGTGTCATAACCGTGGCGGGTCGATGGGCGGGCTGTGCCAGAGGTGCCGGCCTTGTCGACCTGCACCTGTGGGCCCATCACCTCGACCAAGCGGCCGAGGACGTCGTAGCGCATGGCGGAGGTGAAGTCCGCCGCGCTGGCGCCGCTGGCGTGGCCGCGCGGGTCAGTGGCTGCGGTGACCAAGCCGCGATCATCGTAGGTGGACGTTGACACCAGATCCTGAGCACCATTGTCCACGGAGGTTGTGGTGAGCTGGTTGACCTTGTTGTAGGCAAACTCGGTCACCTCGGTCCGCGAGGTTCCAGCGCCTGTCAGCGTCCTCTTCAGCACGTTGTCATTGGCGTCGTAAACGAACGAGGTCGCCCGCTCCAGCGCGGTAGGGTCGAAGATCATGGCGGTCAGGCGGTTCGCGGCGTCGTAGTCAAACACGGTGGTCGCGGTGCCGCCACCGATGGTCTGCGTGATGAGGTTGCCCGCAGGGTCGTACTCGTGGCTTTCCAGCACCAGGTCGCGAGGAGTGGTCGAAGCGTTCAGCTTGGCGTCGTCGGCGATCTTCTGCGACGGCCGATTGTCATCCCAGTAGGTGTAGGTGGTCTTGCGGCCCATCGCGTCGGTCTGGGCGGCCAGCCGCCCCGCCGGGTCGTAGGCGAATGACTCCAGCACTAGATCGGCGGCAGGCTGGGGGTTGACCGGGCTTCCGGTCCACCCCTTCAGCGTGCCTGATATCAGCTCGCCGCGCTTGCTGTAGCCGCTGTCGATGATCGTGCCGCGGGCGTCGGTGACCCGCACAGTCTGACCGAGACTGTTCCACGCCTGCCGGACCACACCACCCTCGGGGTCGATGATCGTCTCCAGCCTGCCGAAAGGATCGTGGGTATAGACGGTGGTGCGCTCGGCGTCGCCGCCGGTCAGGTCGGCGATCTTCTCGCTCAGCTTGTTGCCGTCAGCGTCATAGACGTATGTGGTGCGCTTGGTGTGCGTGACGTCAGTGATCTCGTTCTTCACACTCGGCTCGGTCTGCGTCACCGGGCGGCTCAAGCCGTCGTAGGTGAAGGTGGTCGTCACTCCTTGCGGGTGGGCTTGCGAGACCTGAGTGGAGCTGATCAGGCGGCCGATCGGGTCATAGCCCAGCTTGGCTTTCAGACCTTCAGGATTGGTCTGCTCGGCCAAGTCACCGGCTGCGGTGTAGCGGTAGGTCCAGGTGTTGCCACGGGCGTCGATCTTGGTGGCGAATAGGCCCGCCGGGGCGGTGCCGCCGCCGACCGCCGGCTCGCTGCCGTTGGTGTAGGCGATGGTGACGGAGCGGCCGGTAGGAAAGTCAGATGTGGCCGGGGTGGTCTCCTTCGTCTGCTCGCCGTAGGCGTTGTACTCCACCTTCGTGGCGTAGGTGTTGTCGCTCTCGCCGGCCGAGCGGCCGTCGCGGTGGACGAGGATACGGTCGTTGCGCGGATCGAACGCATCATTGGCGTTGAGGTAGTAGCTCCAAAACGCCACCGCGCACTCGCCCTGAGCGCGGCAGTACCAGCGGGCAATCACGTTGCCCCGCGCATCGTAGTACAAGCGCGTGTCGATGCCGTTGCGATCGGTGATCGTCTGCAGGTAGCCCGCCTGGTCGTAGTTGTACCAGGTAGTGTGCCCGAGCTGGTCGACCTCGCCGACCGGGCGGTAGCCGCGCCAGGCGTCGTAGTAGAACTTCAGGCTCTCATTGGCCGGGTCGGTCACCACCACCGTGGACTCCCCCGACTGCACCTCCACCGCCAGCGGGCCGATCTTCCAGGTGCCGCCATGACGGTCGGTGTGCGCGGTCAGCCGGTCGCTGACCGGATCGTAGGTGTTGGCCGCCCACACCCGGCCTGAGGGCAGTGTCACCTGGGTCAGCTTGTGCACCTGCTGGGCGCGCGCCGCGTAGTGGTCGGCGATCTCCACCTCGGTCAGCGGCTGGCCGTACAAGGCGACCTCGTCGATCGTCCCCTGCAGCGGGAAGGCCTGCTGGGTGGCCGGCACCGCGGGGGAGAGGGCCGGGTCGGTGACGCCGTTGCCGACGCTGGCCAGTTGCCGCCAGCCGGTCACCGTTCCGGTCAGGGTGCCGACCTTCTGCCCGTCCAGATACAGCGCTTGGCTGGCGCCGGAGGCGGTGAGCACCACGTGATGCCAGGCGCCGTCGTTGACCGCCCCGGACGTGGTGATCGGGTTGGTCACGGTGCCGAGCGAGCCGCGCAGCCGGCCGTCGGTGCCGACATACAGCATCGGCCCGTGCGCCGCCCCGTTGGTCTGCTGGCTACCGGCCGCGGCCAGCACACCCGAGGCGCTGGTCTTGAACCACATCTCCAGCGACACCTGATCACCCAGATGGGAGACGATGTTGCTGGGCAGCTTCAGCACCGACCCCGTCGTGAAGCTCGCGGCGGTGTCCGGGGTGGCGGCCAGCGCGCCCGGCTGGCCCAGCGTCACCGACTGGTAGGTGGCGTGCCGCTCGGCCTGGCTCTGGTCGGCCGCCACCGTGCCGGAGGCCTCGCCCAGCCGCCAATAGGCGAACGGGTCGCCATCCAGCACCCGGCTGCGGTACTGCGAACCGCTCCCGTAGGCGTAGCTGGTGCAGTTCGGCGCCGCGGTCGGCGTGCACACCCGCACCAGCCGATCATCTTCGTAGGTATACGTCCAACTCAGCGGCGCACTATCGACCGCGTCGGTGGACACCTGCACCACCCGGCTGCCTGACCAGGTGAAGTGTAGGGCGCGGCCGCCGGTGGCGGTCACCGTGGCCAGCTTGCCGTCGCCGCCATAGGACAGATCCTGCGCACGGCTGCGGCTGTCGATCACCTTGCGCAGCCGGCCCTGATCGTCGAAGACGTACTTGGTGGCCGACTTGTCCATGAAATGCCACCAGGTCGCCGCACCACCGGCCGGACACGATATCCCGGGCGGCGTGTAGCAGGACGGCGGCACCAGCGCCAAGCTGGCTTGCATCCCCGGCGGCGGCTGGAACACCCCGCCCGCATCCGGCGCGGCGAACCGGACCAGCCGCCCGTCCGGGCCGGTCACCAGCGCCGAAACCCGCCCGCCGCGCTCCTCCCGCACGATCTTCATATCCCAGGAGGAGGACCAGCCGGCGCCGAACATGCCATCCCGGCGCGGGTCCATGCTGTTGTAGGTGCGCCGCACCGTCAGCGGCGTCCCTGCCGCCGGCACCGACACATCCGTCACCGAGGTCGTGTAGTTGCCCGTTCGCGGGTCGAACTCCCGCCCCTGCGGCCCCTGATCGGCCAGCCGGGAGCCCACCGCCGGCTGCCGCACCCCGGTAGTGAACGTGAGCGTCGACGAGGTCGACGTCACCCACGTCACCGAATCGCGCACCGTGACCGTCCACCAGTACTGCTTGCCCCAGGCCAGCTTCCCTGCCGGGATCTTCCACGCATTGCCGTTGCTCGGCAGGTATCCAGAACTCGTGCACCCGGAACCCGACATCGTCTCAACGTCACACAGCTCGAACTCATAGGAGATCGCAGAATCGCTATCCGCCCACGCCCGCAGCATCGGCCGCAACGAATCCACCAACGACCCCGACAACGGATACATATCCACCAACGGCGGCGCCGCCACCAGCGCATCCGCGGCCTCCGCCCGCGCCACCCCGGACGGCAAACCGTCCAGATCCGCGCTGATCTCCTGCTGCAACTCCGCCCCGCGACGCCGCTCAGCCGGCACCGCAGCCTTCGGCGGCTGCGGATCCGCTTTCCACCCTCCGCCGGGCTCCAGATCCACGCCCGTCGTGGTCGCGTCGCGCCCCACTAACGACGGCAATCCTGCCGCATTGCCCGACATCTGAACAGGCGCAGCACCCACACCAACAGAACCGCTGTCAGTAGCACTCGCCGTCGCCGCAGCCGGGCTGGGCTGCGTAACCAGCAAGCCGGACAACAGAATGCCGACAACACCGACCATGGACCAGCGCGATCGAGTCCACGACGACAACAGGCACATGCGCCAACACGCTCCGAAACCACGCAGGGCACCCGCAGGCACCGGACGAAGCTCCACCCACCCAGCGCAGAAACAAGGTCACTAGCTCGTGCGGCCCGGAGCACGTTGCCAAACGGACGCAGCGTAACTTCCACCCACAGGCACTACAAGATCCAATCTTGTCACATAAGGTGCACATAAAGTGATCAACTGCATCGTCCCCATCGGCTGCGCACGCAGTCGGCTGGACGGTCGCTCTGGCGCTCCTGCTCACCAGCCACTGGAGTTATGGGGTCCGCGGGCTCCGCTGCCTGCTGGCTCGCCAGAGGATCTTGCAGGCAGCGCCTTGCATGGAGGTGTCCCCCAGCGGCCAACGCCGTGGATGTAACGGGACGTGATCTTGTGGGCGATCGACCTCAAGCGCGGCATGGAGCACAGCCCTGGGCATCATGCATCGATCGCCTGGCCACCACCCCGCAGGAGGCAGAGGGCCTGCTGGCCGACGCCGTGGTCATCCTCGACGGACGCGCCGACGACCTCACCAAGCGCGGCGAACGCGTGCGGGAACCATCGCCGGACAGACCTGCCCTGGTAATCGTCATCGACGAGTACGCAGAACTGGCCAGCGAGGCCCCACAGGCCATCGCCGACTCGATCGCCCGACGTAGCCGCGCCCCAGCGGTCAACCTGCTCGCCGCCACCCAACGCCCCTCCAAGGACGCCATGGGCAAGAGCGCGGTCCGCTCCCAGATGGATGTCCGACTGTGTTTCCGCGTCCGCGAACCCCGCGACGGGGACCTCATCCTGGGACAAGGCATGGTCAAGGCCGGATGGCACCCACACAAGCTGGACGCCCCCGGCAAGTTCCTGATCAGCTCCCCGGAACACGACATCCCCCGCCGCGCCCGCACCTACCTTCTCGACGGCGAGGGCGTACAGGCCACCGCCGAACGGCACGCCGAACACCGCCCACCCCTCGACGCGGTGTCCCTGGCCGCGCTCAGACCGGTGATCACCAAGGGTGCCCAGACCATGAACACCATCTTCGGCGACATCCGACACGGGTAGAGAGTCCGACTGAGATGGCTCCCCGATTGGCTCCCATCGACTTCCAGACAGAGGAAAAGGGCCCCGGATCAGCTCCGGAACCCCTTGTCACCTGCATCTTCCTGGTGGGGTGTTCACGAGTGTGGTTGAGCAGCGACGATGACGCCCTGGCGAAGATCGCTTCCCAAGGTGCGCGTGATCGTTTCCCAGCCGAGCGTTCAGGGGTTCAGCGTGCTGCGTCATGCATCACTCCTTTGCTCGTCGGGAGTGGATCTTCGAAAGACTCGCAGAGACGGCATAGGACTCGTTGATCGTCGGTGCCGTGCCGAAGCTCTGAAGGGATCTTGCAGTCTTTGGGGTCAGCGCTCCCATTGCCGCATACAGCGTGGAGTTGTGGCTATGCGTTGAGTGATGACGGTGGTCCGGGACTGCCGCGAGGGAGCGATGGTGACGTGGCTGCTGACGAAGCTGGACCCGGCCGAGGAGTCCGCGCGGCAGCAATGCGCTGAACTGTCCAGGCAGATGGAGGACTACAGGAGCGGTTGGCCGTGGCGCAGCAGCGCCTGGAACGACTGTCCATCGCGCGCGAGCCGGCCATCGACCATGCCTGCCCACCTTTATCCGGAAGGCCCAACGACGGGGATTCGGGCTACCTGTGCAGCCTCAGGAAGACGGGAGCGGACCAGGCAGCCGTTCATCCGGACCGGCTACTCCTCACCCAGAGTCGGCCAGGTCGTCACCAGAGGCCAGTCGCCGTGTAACCGCCGTCGTGGTAGACGAGCGGTCGGCGCCGGGGGGTGTCGCCGTACTGGCGCGCACCGGCTCGGCCAGCACGATGCTGTGGTCCCCAGCCGCCGTCCGTTCGACTACGCGGCATGTCAGCCGAGCGAGTACGCCTTTGATGGATGGTATTCCGTCTTCGTCGGGACTCCAGGTCGAGTCGGCGAATCGGTCGATCCCACTCGTGGCGAAGGTGCGGGCGATGTCCTCCTGGCCGTCGGCGAGAAGGTGTATCGAAAGGTGGCGCGCCCTGGCGACCGCCGGCCAGCTCGACGAGGACCGGTCCAGGCAGAACAGCACCAGCGGCGGGTTCAGCGACACCGAGGTGAACGAGGTCGCGGTGAAGCCGGTCGGCCGCTTCCCGGCCACCGTGACGATGACGACCGTGGATGCTTGGCGGCGCATAAGCTGCCGGAACTTGTCCGGTTCCAGCGGCCGTTCGTCCTCAGGGCTGACCTGACCGCCGCCCTTGCCGCGCTTGGTCCTCCGCACCGTGATCCTCTCGTCATGGTCGCTCGCTGGGCTCGTGGCTGTGCGTCGGTCCCGTTGCGGCGTTGGTCTGGGCACGACCGACCATGAGCCGAGAGCGCGGAGCGGTCAGAGATTGAGGAGCACCGGCGGTTCGGTGCCGAACATGAGACGGCCGTAGTCCTCCGCGACGATGTAGGAGGCGTAGTGGGGATGTCTGGTGCCCACCGCCAGGTCCCGCCAGAAGCGCTGCAGCGGGTTGTCCTGGGTGAAGCCGCTCGCGCCGTGGAGGTCGAGCAGCTTTTCGACGGCGTGACGGCATTCCCGCGCGGCGGAAGCCAGCTCCATGCGCAGCCGTGCCCGTTCCTGCACCGGCAAGGAGACATCGTCCGGGCCGAGCGCGTCGAGGACGTCCGCCACGTTCAGTGCACGCCGCGTAGCCGTGTCGATGAGCTGGACCGCCTCGGTGAACCAGTACCGGCCGAGAGGGGAGTCGGCGAGGCGCTTGTACGTGGTGGCATAGGGCGCCCGTCCGCCGTCGAGCGCGGCCTGCACGACGTTTTGCGCGCCACGTGCCGCTCCCAGCATCGGGGCGAGTGTGGCCAGTACGGCCGTGAACGTCAGGTGCGGCGGTGGCGCCAACCTGGGGGCGTCATCGGTCGCGGGCGTGGGCGGGAATGTCACATGTGCGGCCGGCACGAACACGTCATCGGCGACCAGAGTGTGGCTGCTGGTTCCTGAGAGTCCGGCGGCCAGCCAGGTGCGCTCGACGGTGAGATCGGTCGTGGGCACCACGGCCGAGCAGACCCGGACCAACTGCTCGTCGCCCGGGACCGGGACCATCATCGACGCCCATGTGGCGACCTCGGAGCCGGAGGCCATCCGCCACCGCCCCGAGATACGCAGGCCCCCGGAGACCCGGCGACCTGTGCTCCCGCTCGGCAGAGCCGATGCGCAGACCACCACGTCCGGATCGGCGAAGACCGCGCCGCGGCCCTCCTCGGATGCGAACCTGCTGACCAGCTTCTTGGCGGCGGCCGACAGCGAGGTGACCCACGCCGTAGAGGCACAGCCCTGCCCGAGCTCGGCGGTGACGCGTACCAGCGTCCGCAGATCCACATCGAGGCCACCGGCATCTTGCGGGACGGTCAGCGCGAGGAGCCCGGCCTGCCGGACCGCCGCCATGCTCTCGTCCGTCGGTCGCAGGTCGCGCTCTGTCTGAGCGGCGTTCGCCGCCAGCGTGGGGACGGCTTCACGGGCGCGCCTCAACAGCACGTCCTCTGACTCGGCCGCGCAGCCCTCGAACAGGACGGTATTCATGGAGACAGCCCCCAGGGTGTCGGGATGCGCGATGTCGATCTTCTTGTGGTCGGCCACCATGGGCGGCCGGTGAGAAGTCGTCGTTACGCGGTCTGAATGTCCGGCGACGATGCACGGTTTCGAGCGTTGCGAACGCCGAACCGGGTCGGTTCCGAGCCAGGAAAGTCGTCGATGCCGATGCGCGTTTCCTTCTCGGGTTTCATGGCGTTGACCATGGCGAGGCGCGCGGCGTCGACGGAAGCTGCCTCAGCGCTGAAAACGAGGGCGCGCAGATCGCCGTCGTGGATGGTAAGAATGTCGCAATCGAGGGTGACGTCTCCAGTATCGGGGTGCCGGAGCGTGCCACGGTCATCCTGATATCGGGCGGTACTCTCGCTCTGCCACAGTTTCGCGAACGTGCCGCTTGCCGCCAGGAGATCGGCGACCAGGTCTCCCAGCCATTCATCAGCCGGGTAGCGGCGGGCCGTGTTGCGCAGGTCGGCGACTATCGAGGCTTCGAAACGGGCCTGCCGCTCCGATGTTCTGCTGAGCAGTTCGAAATCACCGGTGAAGGTCCGCCAGACGATGTTCCGGTGGCGTCCGTGCGATGTGATGGCATCGCACTTCATGCTCTCCCATGAGGCATTCCACGCCAGGAGCGTCCACGTAGCGTCGAAAATAGCGACCGGCGTGTCACTGAGCCGGTCGAGCAGCCGCCGGGAGCCGGCTCCAACGTGGCGGGGCACCTGATCAGTTCCTATGGCGGCGTGGCCGGCAAGGACGCACAAATACTCGTATTCCGCCCGGGACAGGCGAAGCGCGCGGGCCAACGAGTTCAGCACGCCGGCGGACGGCCGGCCCCGGCCTTGCTCCAGACGCTTGATGTAGTCCGCCGAGACCCCGGCAAGCTCGGCGAGCTCCTCACGGCGTAGTCCGGGAGCGCGCCGCCGGTCACCGTCGCCAAGGCCGACCGCGGGTGGTGCCGCACGATCGCGCCAACGACGGAGCAAGAAGCCAAGATCATCGCCGTTCGTCACGCCCCCAGTATGCCGGGCCACTGCTCTAGCAGCCTGGCCCAAACAGTCCCACCTGACCCCACATGTCACCAGGCCGTAGCCGGGTGTTCAGCTTCTCGTAGTACTCCGCGCGGCGGGTCTCGAAGTCGTCGGGGAGGTCGTCGTTGGGGTTGCGCCACTTGTCGGCGCCGATCACCCAGATCTCCTTGCAGCGCAGCCGGTCGCGCAGGGCCTGGAAGACGCACGCCTCGTACACGGTGCGCATGACGCGCTGGGCCCCTTGCGGACCACGCCTTGCAGCGGGACGGTCTCGCCGAGCGGCAGGTAGGTGGTGGAGGAGTCCTTGTGCCGCTCGATCAGGGCCAGGGCCTCGATGACGGGCTTGTGCCGGTCGTTGGAGGAGCGGAAGTCGAGCACCTCCAGCAGGTTCACCAGCCCGGCGCGGTAGTGGTTGCTGTAGGAGGACTTGAACACCTCCCGCTTGGAGCGGGCGAAGGCGGCATTGGTCACCTTCATCTCGGCGACCAGGTGGGCGCCGAGCGAGGCCGCTGCGATCGGCCCGAGCAGCCCGGCCTTGCCCCTCACCTTGGTGAACTCTGCGACGAACGCCTCGGTCACCTTCTTCTCCGCCCGCGCGTTGATACGGTGCACGGTGGAATTCAGCAGCCCCACCAGGGTGTCGCTGATCTCCCGCTGGCGCTGGAAGAGCAGGGCGGCGAGCAGGACGTGCCGCACTTCGGGGGCGAAGCGGCGCAGGCGGCTGGGCGAGGACGCCGACGCTCTCGCCCGCCAGGCGCCCACGACCTGTACGCCGATCCCGGTGAACACCTTCTCCGGGATGCCGACGGCACGGACCTGCTTGAGCTTGGAAATCTCCTCCAGCAGCGAGTTGAGGCTGACGTTGCCCGGATGGGCCTTGATGTCCGCGAGCACCGACTCCACGTCGTCTTCGTCGTCCTGCGCGGTCGCGTCCTCCTGGGCGGGACCGTCGCCGGTCAGGCCGGTGGAGCAGCGCGTCCAGGCGGCGGGCGCAGCTCTCCGCCGCGACAAGATCTTTAGCGAGAAGCTCTCCACCCGCCTCGAGGTCCGCCCCGCGTTTGAGAAGGCTCTGGCCACCGCCCGGCAGATCAAGGCCCATGCTCCGCACTGCCGCGTCATCCTGACCGTGTACGAGATGAAGCGGCTCGGCCGCGACGCCGGCGAGCTCACCGCCCTGGCCGACCACCTCACCGCGCACGGCCTGGTCCTGGAAATGCTCGCCGGCCCCCTCGCCGGAATCTACGACCCGGCCGGGCCCGGCCGGGTCCGGCCGCATGCTATTCGCGTTCTTCGCCGCCATGGCCGAGACCGAGCGAGAAGCGAGCCGCGAGGCGACGCGGGAAGGACTGGACGCCGCAGCCCGCAAGGGCAACCACGGTGGCCGTCCCGCCGTCATCAACGACATGATCCACACCGTCCTACGGCGCCGCGCGGCCGGCGAACCCGTCGAAAAGATCCGCAAAGACCTGATCATCCCCACCGGCAAGCGCAAAGGTCACCACCCCTCCCTCGCCAGCATCTACCGCGCCTCGCAGAGCACGAGAAGGCCCAGCGCCACCCCGCCGCTGTCGAACGGGCCCGCGCCGAGTACGCCGCCTTCTACAAAGGGCTCTAACCTCGCTGACCCGCGGATCAGCCGTCAGCACCAACAACCACGACGAAGTCCTTCTACCTCGGCACGGAAAACCGCGTCACTGCAGGTCAGAGGTAGGTTCGTTGGATTCTGCTCCATTGCTACAGGGACCCCGTACCCCGAGGGCAACGGTGTCTACACGGTCCGGGTTCGGTCCCCGGCCGCCGTTCGCCGCCTTCCAGCGGGTCTGAACTCCGCACCCCGCGCTTACCGCGACGCACGCCAGAGCAGGGACAGGCCTCAGACACTGACCTGGATCACGCCGGGCCTCCTTTCGCGTGACCACTCAAAACGTGCGACCTCATGTCGCAACCGAAGCTGTCCCCAGCCCCAAAGTAGGTTTTGATCAACTCCCCGCCTTCCAAAAGGGGGAAGTACGGGGTGACCGATCCGGCGATCGGGATGACCCGGCTGCGGTGGCTGGGCAAGGGGCCGGTGGATGCCTCGCCCGCGGCGGCGAGGGCCGAGATCGCGAAGCTGGAATTCCTGCACGGGATGGACGCTCACACCCCGGGATCTGTCGTTTCGGTGATCTGGCTATCTGTTGGACAAGCTGTCGAAGTTCTGGTCCCGGGGGACATGCGCGGCGGCGGACGGGCCCGGCCAGGAGGCCGGACCCGGCCGCGGCGCGGAAGGCGGTGCACGATACGCGACGCTCCCGTCGTGATGCGAAGGCGGCGCTTCCGGAAGGAAGGCGAGAGGCGTCAGCTGAAGGCACGGCGGTAGGTGTTCGGGCTGACGCCGGTCATGCGTTTGAAGCGGTCACGGAAGGCAGTGGGCGACCCGAAGCCGACCTGGCCGGCGATGCGCTCCACGGAGTGACTCGTGGTCTCCAGGAGGTGCTGGGCCTGGCGGATACGGGCGCGGTGCAGCCACTGGAGCGGGGTGGTGCCGGTCTGCTCGCGGAAGCGGCGGATCAGGGTCCGGGTGCTGGTTCCGGCGTGGGCTGCGATGTCGGCGAGGCTGAGGTCGCCTCCCAGGTTGTTCTGTAGCCAGGTCAGCAGGGGGTCGAGGGTGGAGCCCTGCGGCGTGGGTGCGTAGTCGTGGATGATGAACTGCGCCTGTCCGCCCTCGCGTTCGAGAGGTACGACGGAGAGGCGCGCCGCGTGGGCGGCCACGGCCGATCCGTAGTCGCTGCGGATCATGTGCAGGCACAGGTCCAGGCCCGCGGCGGCACCGGCAGAGGTGAGTATCTGCCCGTTGTCGATGTACAGGACGTCCGGGTCCACCGTGACCGCCGGGTAGGCGGTGGCCAGGAGGCCGGCTGCGATCCAGTGAGTGGTGGCCCGCAGGCCGTCGAGCAGCCCGGTGGCGGCCAGGGGAAAGGTGCCCGAGCAGATGGAGGCGATCCGCGTGCCCTCCTTGGCCGCCGCGCGCAACGCATCCTGGACGGCGGGGGCAAGCGGGGCGGTGGGGGTGACCGTACCGGGCACGATGACCGTGTCCGCGCCCTGGAGCCCCTCAAGGCCCCACGGCGCGCGCAGGGTGAACGTGCCCGTGTCGATCTCCGGCTGTTCGGCGCAGACGCGGATCTGGTAGCCCGGGCGCCCGTCCGGGAGGCGGGCACGGGTGAAGACCTCGATCGGGGTGGACAGGTCGAACGGGATCACCTGGTCCAGGGCGAGAACGGCAACGGTGTGCATGGCGAGAACATATCTGTCCACCGGGCGGGAGAACCCGGTTCCGATCCCTGAAATATGTTGTCCGTCCGAGTTCAGAGCCCTCGTGGCGGCCATGGCAGTATCCCGTTGCAGAGTGTCACTTATGCCACTGGGAGAACAGGGCGACGACCACATACCTTCGAGGCGTCCCCGGCCTGGGCCGGTTCGCCCTCACGCGAAGGAACTCTCCATGCACGTCCAGATTGTCCTGTTCGACGGCTTCGATCCGCTCGACGTCGTCGCCCCCTACGAAGTGTTGTACGCCGGCGGTATCGCCTCCGGGGGCGCGGTGAGCGTGGAACTGGTCTCCGCGGAAGGGGCACGAGAGGTGGTCAGCGGCACCGGGGGCCTGGCGCTACGGGCCACGGCTGCCCTCGACCCCTCGCGCTCGGGTCTGATCGTGGTCCCCGGTGCGTCGGGCCGCGTCGGCGAGCCCGGTGAAGTCCCCGACCAGGATGCGGGCGACGGGGAGTGGCGGCAGGACGAGTTCATCCCCGTCCTGCTGGGCCGGACTCTGAATACCGAGCTGCCCGCGCTGCTGAAGGCGGCCATGGAGAACCCGGAGGTGACGGTCAGCACTGTGTGCGGCGGCTCGCTCGTTCTGGCCATGGCGGGCCTGCTGGAGGGACGCCATGTCACGACGCACCACATGGGCCTGGACATGCTCGACGCCACCGGCGTCCACGTGGTGCGGGCGCGAGTCGTCGACAACGGTGACCTCGTCACCGGCGCGGGCGTCACCTCCGGTCTCGATCTGGGCCTGTACCTGTTGGAGCGCGAGGTGGGGCCGCGTATCGCGCACGCCGTGGAGGAGTTGTTCGCCCATGAGCGCCGCGGCACCGTCTGGCGCGATCAGGGCCCGGTGCCCGCCGGTTTCTGACCGGACGCCGTACGCGCGCGGTCAGGCGCCGCACGCCCTGCTTCTCGTTTCGCCCCCTCTTCGTTCGCACACACCGTAAGGAAGAACAGCAGCGTGTCCGTCGAAGGCATCTGGGACCTGTCCGTCTCCACTCCCATCGGAAGGATCAAGGCCGTGGTCGAGCTCCGGCGCGAGGGCGGGGTCCTGACCGGCGTCGCCCACGGAGCGGGCGAGGAGGTCCCGCTCGTCGCTGTCGTCCTCGACAGCGGCCGGCTGACGTGGCATCAAGCCATCACCAAGCCCCTGCGGCTGAACCTGGCCTTCGACATGACGGTCGACGGCGACACCATGAAGGGGACCTCCAAGGCCGGGCGCCTTCCGGCCTCGAAGGTCACCGGCGAGCGGCGCACGGCTCGAGCGGCGGAACGCTGACCGTGACGAAGTTCTTCCTCTCCCTGCACGTCCTGGCCGCCGTGGTGGCCATCGGCCCGGTGACCGTCGCCGCCAGCATGTTCCCCAAGGCGCTGCGCCGCGCGCACAGCGAACCGGGTGCCCCGGAGCCGCTCACGACCCTGCGGATGCTGCACCGCGTCTGCCGCGTCTACGCGGGCTTCGGCCTCGCGGTGCCCGTCTTCGGGTTCGCCACCGCAAGCAGCCTCGGCGTCCTCGGCAGTGCGTGGCTCATCACCTCGATCGTCCTGACCGCTGTGGCCGCCGGCGTTCTGGCACTGCTGATCCTGCCCATCCAGGAGGAGTCCCTGACCACGGCGGAAGCGTCTGGCACCGGCTCCCCGGTACCGGGCGACGGCGCTCTCGTACGGGAAGCCGGCTCTCCCGAACCGGCCTCCGGCACCGGCTCTCGCGCACCGGGCCGCCTGGCCATGCTCACAGGCGTCTTCAACCTGCTGTGGGCCACGGTCACCATCCTGATGATCATCCGCCCCGGCTCCACAACAGGAGTATGACCGTGCACCTGCGGCCCCTGCGCATTGCGGCGCACACAGAGCTCATCTCACTGGTCGTCATGCTGGCCAACATGGCCACCGCCCACCTCAAACCCATCTCCTCCCTGATGGGTCCCATCCACGGCTGTGCCTACCTGTTCGTCGTGATCGCGACCTGGCGCCTCAAGCAGGCCGCGACCACCGCCAAGACCGTCGCCATCATCCCCGGCATCGGCGGTGTCCTCGCCCTGCGACTGCTGGACCGCTCCAGCCCCACCCGTCCGAATCTCGAAAAGGTCACCCAGGGTGTCGGAATTAGTTCCAATCCCGACACCTGCGCGGCCGGACCTTGGGTGGCGGGTTCTGCCGATAGGAGGCGGACGGGAGCCCGTGCGTCATGCCCGGGCTCCCGTCCGGTCTCACTTGGCCTCGACTCGCCCGACCGCGTCTGCTCCGGTCGTCAGTTCTGCTTGGGCGGTGTCCCAGGCGTTGTCGCCGGGGTACAGCTCGCTGCGCAGGTAGGCCGCGGTGAGCCGGGCCAGGGCGGTGACCGTGACGGGGTTCTCGTCGGTGGTCTCGGCGGCGTCGTAGCCGGCGATCCCGCCCAGCCCGTGCTCGGCGCCGTGCAGGGTGAGGAGGGCCTTGGGCGCGGGGGCGAGGGTGTAGGGGTCGGCGTGCCAGGCCGGGCCCATGTCGGTGAAGTGCGCGGGGTTGTCCTTGTCGCCGGTGACGACGAGCGTGGGCGTCGTCATGGTGGAGAAGTCGATGCTGTGGAAGTCGGCCACCAGGTGGGCGGCGGGCCCGTTGAGGGCGTCGCCGCCCCGGCCGGGCGCGGCCAGTAGCACCCCGGCCTTGATCCGGGGCTCGCGGAGATCGGAGTCGGGGTCGTCGGTGAGCCGGACACCGAGGAGCTGGCTCGCGGAGAAGCCGCCGAGCGAGTGCCCGGCTGCTGCGACCTTGTCGTGGTCGAGCCGGCCGGCGAGTCCCGGCACGGCCTTCTCGATCTCCTCCAGAGCGTCGAGGATGTGCGTCATGTCCTCGGGACGCGACCGCAGGAAGAACGGTCCACCCGGCTCGCCGGCCAGGACGGAGCTCAGCGTCCGGGAGCTGAGGTGGGTCGGCTGGATGACTGCGAACCCCAGCTGCGCCCACAGGTTCGCCAGCGGCGCGTAGCCGTTCAGCGAGGACAGGTTGTTCGACGGCCCATGCCCGTGCGACAGAAGGATCACCGGGAGTCCGGTCCCCGTGTCGGGAACCGACACCCGCAGGTGAAGGTCCACGGGACGGCCGGGAACCGACAGGACGACGGGGCTGTACGACAGCACGGCAGCGGGCCGGTCGAGAGTGGGGGATGTGATCATGATGTGATCCCTTCGGTTGGGCAGGGGGGCTCCGGACGTTCGCTAAACTTAAGCGGAACGCTGTTCCCGTTAATATGCGGAACAACGATCCGTTTTGTCAACTCTGCCGCGAGGAGTCCGATGGCCGGCGAGGAACCCGGCCGGAGGATGGCGGCCCGGAGCAAGCGGTCCGACGCGGTCCGCAACCAGCAGGCGCTGCTCACCGCGGCGGCCGAGGTGTTCACGACCTCGGGCGTCAACGCGCCGATCCGCCAGATCGCCGCGCGGGCGGGCGTCGGCCTGGCCACGATCTACCGCCACTTCCCCACCCGGGCCGACCTCGTCACCGCCGTCTACCACCACCAGATCGAGGCCTGCGCCGACGCCGGCCCCGCCCTCCTGGCCAGCGCCGACACCCCCTTGGCCGCGCTCCGCCAGTGGGTCGATCTGTTCGTCGACTTCCTGGTCACCAAACACGGCCTGGCCGACGCCCTGCAATCCGACAGCGCCAGCTTCGCCACCCTGCACGCCTACTTCCTCGACCGGCTCCTACCCGTCACCGCCCGGCTGCTCGACGCCGCGGTCGAGGCGGGCGAGATCAGACCCGGCACCCAGCCCTACGAGCTGCTGCGGGGAATCGGCAACCTCTGCATCGGCCGAGACGACAACCCCGACTACGACCCGCGCCGACTGATCGACCTGCTCCTGCGCGGACTGCGGTCCGAGGCCTAACCCCGCCTCTACTTTGGAGCTGGGGTCAGCTTCGGTTGCGACATGAGGTCGCACGTTTTGAGTGGTCACGCGAAAGGAGGCCCGGCAATGTCGGGACCGTGATCCAGGTCAGCGTCTGAGGCCTGTCCCTGCTCTGGCGTGCGTCGCGGGTAACCGCGGGGTGCGGAGCCCAGAGGAAAGCCCAAGGGTGCCCGTTCCGTCCGGGAGCCACAGGCAAGGGGAAGGCTGGAAGGGCGAACGACCGTGAATCCTTGCTGATACCTCGTCATGCCCACGCCGCGAGACGGGATGCTGATTACCGTTGCCCTCGGGGTACAGAGGACGCCGGGCCAACACGCTGGTGAGCGTGCGGCAGGTAACGCAGCGCAACGCTGGCCGCAAGACCGCGGGCATCGACCGGAAGTCGCCCTGACTTCTGAGGCCAGGGCCGAGACGGCGGTGCGGGTGCATGCCTCGATCGGTTCCTGCAGACCGCACGCGGTCAAGCGGGTGCACATTCCGAAAGCCAGCAACCCCGCCAAGCTCCGCCCCCTCGGGATACCAGTGGTCATGGACCGGTGCCATCAGGCACGGGTCCGCAACGCGCTGGAACCCGAGTGGGAAGCCCGGTTCGAACCTCGTTCCTATGGGTTCCGGCCGGGTCGGGGCTGCCAGGATGCGATCCAGTCCATCTTCCAGGCGACCAGCCAGAAGCTGGCGAAACGGATGTGGGTACTGGACGCGGACCTGGCGGCGGCGTTCGACCGTATCGATCATGCCCGGCTGCTGGAGTCCATCGGGACGTTCCCCGCCAGGGACATGATCCGGGATTGGCTGGGGCGTTCACGAGTGTGGGTGACCAGCGCCGATGACGCCCTGGCGAAGATCACTTCCCGAGATGCATGTGATCGTTCCCCAGCTGAGCGCTCAAGGGTTCAGCGTGCTGCGTCGGGCATGCGGACCGTTATGTATGGGTGTAGTTGTTCCAGCCACTCGCTGGTCAGCCTTGCTCCTGTGGTCTGGTCGATGACCGCGAGCATGGCGGCTCGCCAGTCGTAGTCCTCGTCGCGTTCCTCGAAGTCGACGAAGAAGTCTGTCATCGCCTGCAGTTCAGGCCATTGGCCGATGCCGGCATGGTGTTCCGGTCTCCCGGGGCCGAACGCGTCGATCGTCAAGACGAGCTCGCCTCCGGCCGCGAAGCTCAGCCGGTTGTGGGCGTTGACGTTCCACCAGGCGCTGTAGGCCCGGGCCCCCTGGCTGAGCCGCCGGAGCACGGCGGGGGTTGATCCGAGGTAGTCGCCCTCCACGAGCATGGCGGCGGATCCGCACCAATCGACGAACACGGGATTGTCGATGTCGTAAGGGAGCCCGAGGGCGTCGGGCAGTGCCGGCTCATGAAGCTGGTGCGGCGCATCCCCGCTGAGCCGGGCGGCGAGCTGGTTCAGGGCGAACGTTTGTCCATTGTCTGCGACCACGACGGTCCAGCACATGGCCATGTCGAGCCATGGCTGGGTGGAGCGGAGTTGCCGGTAGTGCTCGCGCAGGTCGGCAGTCGGCGGCTGTCCGCTGTTCACGCATCGCTCCGTTGCCTGTCGGAACGGATCTTGGAAATCCTCGCAGAGACGGCGTAGGACTGGTTGATCGTCGGTGCCGTTGCTGAGGTTCTGAAGGGATCTTGCAGTCTTTGGGGTCAGCGATGCCATCGCCGCCTACAGTGTGGAGTTGCAGCCATGCGGTGAGTGATGGCCGTGGTCCGGGGACTGCCGTGAGGGAGGCGACGGTGACGTCGCTGCTGACGAAGCTGGACCTGGCCGAGGAGGCCGCGCGACAGCAATGCGCTGAGCTGTCCAGGCAGATGGAGGAGCTGCAGGAGCGGTTGGCCGTGGCGCAGCGGCACCTGGAACGACTGTCCATCACGCGCGAGGAACTGACCGCGCTGGAGGCGGACGACGAGCCGGCCGACGCGGGACTCGGCGAGGCCGCCGACGCCCATCCTCATGGTGGTGCGGGCCACCTCGCCCCGGGAACCGGCAGGCACGCCGAGGTCCCCCAGGAGCGTCCGGCCCTGCGGGGGGTTGCGCAAGGACGCGGCGGTGTTGCTGGCCAGCTCTGATGAGCCGCTGCGGGCGCGGGATGTGGTGCGGGCGCTGGGTCAGCAGGATGTCCGCGGCCAGGTGGAGGGGATGCGCGCGGCTCAAGCGGCTGGTGGTCGATGGCTGGCTGGTCGAGCGCGAGCAGGGCTTGTTCGCGATCGCGTCCGAGGTGAACGGGTTCGCCGGCGAAGGGAGCGCCGCCACGAGCTGAGTACGGCGTGCCGGTCTGCCTGCCGGATCAAACAGTGGTGCCGCCGAGTTGCAGCTCTACGGCACCGGGTTGCGTGAACACCCAGAAGACCTAACTCTTTGAAGGCTCGCGCTTTCCGAGCGTAACGCGATAGGTGATCGCTTGGAGGCTGTCGAGCCAAATGACGGCCGCTTCTGCCCAGATGTCCGGGTTTTCGGGGCGGCGGAGGGAAGGCTCGACCATGCCGTCGATGTCATCACGGCGTTCGGCGCCGTCATCAGGGCGCCGAAGCGTTGTCCGGCCACAGCCGGGCAGCCAGAGCGGTCTCCAGCAGGGCGATGGTGGCCACGTCCGGCCAGGATCGCCCGGCCAGCAGGTCGGCGATGGACTGCCGGTTGACGCCGGAGGCGGTGGCCAGGCCGAGCAGGCTCAGGCGGCGTTCGGCCAGGATGCCGGCCAGGGCGGCGGCGATGGCCTGGACGACGGCGGCAGCCGGATGGCGGGCCAGGTCCGCGTGGGGCCAGGCCTGCGGGTCCTCGGCCAGGTCCCGGGGGGCGGCCGAGCGCGCACGTCCTCCGACCATGGCAAAACACTCCTTTCGGTGGATGTCGTCGCGCTCCGTAACGGCTGCTTGTCCTGCCACTACGGATGGGGTGTGACCCTCGATCCCGCGACCTCGGAGAAGATCACCGGCTACCGGCCGCAGAAAGCTCCGCCGGAGTGGGACCACATCTGCGGGCATGTGCGGATGCTGGTCGCCGCCAGCGCTGACCGTTCGCCCTACCGGGTGGAGCGGCTGCTCACCGCGACCACCCGGCTGGCCGTGTGGTGTCACCGCTCCGGCCTGCCGGATGACCCGGAAGTGTGGTTGCGGCATGAGACGATCGACGCGTTCATCCTGACCGGCTGCACCGACCTGGCCCCGAGTTCGGCGCAGACCTACCGCAGCTGGCTGCGGCACATGCGCGCCATGCGCGCCATGCTGGCCTGGCTGGAACGCGGCGAACAGGCGCCGCCGCCGATGACAGCGCCCAAGACGGTCAGCCCGCCGTACTCGCCGGCGCAGCTCGGACAGTTGCGCGGCTGGGCCGAACGCCTGCCCGGCCAGGCCAGAGGCGACGCGCTGGCGTTGATGGCGCTCGCCTTCGGCTGCGGCCTGACCTCCGGGGAGGTGGCCGCCGTCCGCACCGGGCATCTGCGCCGCCTGGACTCCGGCGCGATCGTGGTCACCGTCTCCGACACCGAGCGGTTGATTGTCTGCCGCGCCGCCTGGGAGGACGTCCTGGCCCGCGCCGCCGACCAGCCGGGCGACCGGTTCGTGTTCCGGCCCGGGCGCGCCGCCCGGCACGCCAAGAGTACGAAGCGACCATCTACCCCGAAGGAGACGGCTACACCGGAGCTATCTCCCTCGGGTTCGGCCCCGACGGCAAGCGCCAGCGCCTCAAGCGCAAGGCCAAGACCAAGACAGCTGTCAAGGACAAGCTGATCAAGGCCGTCAAAGACCTTGAGGCAGGCATCACCGCATCGGAGAACTACACCGTGCGCGATGCCGTCAACGACTGGCTCAGCAAGGGTCTCAAGGGCCGATCCGAGAACACCGTCACCAAGCTGCGTATCCTCGCCGAGACACACGTCATACCGGCGCTGGGGAAGATCAAGCTCCAGCAGCTACGCGCCGATCACGTGGATGACTGGCTTGACACGCTCGCGAGCAAGCTGGCCACCACCACCCTGCGGAGATTCACAGCATCCCGAAGAGGGCCATCCGGCAAGCTCAGGCACGTGACCTGGTGCTCAGAAATGTTGCCGAGCTGGTCACCACGCCCAGGGGCACGGACGGACGACCGAGCAAAGCGCTCACCCGGCAACAGGCAGAGGCGGTACTAAATAAAGACCGCCCAGTCTTCCGAACTCCATGCCTACGTGGTCGTCAGCCTCACCACCGGCATTCGCACCGAGGAAGCCCGCGCGCTGCGCTGGGATCACGTCGTCGCCTGGATACCGAACCTCAAGCAGTGGCGACCAGTCACCGAGATGGGGTTCAAGCACAAGAAGTTCGCCATCTACGTATGGCGCGCCGACCGAGAAGGAGGTGACACCAAGACCCGCAAGTCAAGGCGCACGCTGGAACTGCCCAAGCTGGCGGCTCAGGCCCTCCGACAGCACCACGTACGCCAAGCCACACAGAAGCTCAAAGCAGGCGAGGCGTGGCAAGATCACAACCTGGTGTTCTGTACGAACGTCGGCACCCAACTAGACGCGTCGAACGTGCGACGGGCATTCCGCAAGATCACCAAAGAAGCGGGAATCGGAACCGCCTGGAGTCCCCGCGAACTGCGTCACTCGTTCGTCTCCATCACGAGTGACCAGGGCGTACCCATCGTGACCATCGCCGATCTCGTCGGGCACGCGGGCACCAGCGTCACAGAAGCGGTCTACCGGCACCAGCTCAGACCGGTGATCACCAAGGGGGCCCAGACCATGAACACCATCTTCGGCGACAGCCGACACGGGTAGAGAGTCCGACTGAGATGGCTCCCCGATTGGCTCCCATCGACTTCCAGACATGAAAAAAGGGTTCCGGATCAACTCCGAAACCCTGTCCCACTGCATCTTCCTGGTGGAGATGAGGGGATTCGAACCCCTGACCCCTTCGATGCGAAGCATTCGAGTTGATTGCTAGACCTTGAGTTGTGCCTGGTCAACCTGCCTGATCGTGTGCATCGTAGTGCACGGATGGGTCGTCGCGGGCGCCTTTGATGTCACTCAGTTTGTCACTCACTCCCGCGATTGCACTTGAACCAGGGATCACGCGGTGTCGATCAGCTCGCGGAAAATTTGGCAGGAGATCAGGCCAATAAGCCGGGTTCTGATTCATCCTCTAGATTGCTCCCGCGCTACGCGCCTTCCGCTTTCTTCGAGCTATCGCTTCTCGAATGTAATGAAGTAGTATTAGCTTATATCCGAGCGAGGGAACGATAACTCCAACCCAGAGCCAGATGTTTCCCCAGATTATGTCGACTTCATCCTTGCCTCCTCGCGCAAGGAATGGGTTTATGTAGAAGGTGCCGATAATTAGGGCGAAGGCGTAACCCGTAAATCTGGGCATACGCTTGGCCTTGAACTCAAAGAACATCACCAAGGCCAGGATATATGTAAATAGATAAATGTTTCCAACCCATATCAATGGGTCTGCTTCCGAGTAGGCTTGCACAAACCGAACCTGGTGCGGCCATTCGAAGGCCATAATCATGCCAAGGGCCATGAGGAAGGCATACTTGTGAGCTCGCCGGGTGATATAACGTAAGACCTTCTCATGCTTGAGCGCAAAATCGGCGAGAGGCTCAAACAAAGGGTTAGGGTCGTCGACGTCGCGCGGGTTAGCACCGATACTTGCATGCCGTGCTCTTCTAGCACTTTCTATAATCTCGGCCGCAGACGACCGGCGGACCCTCATTCCCTCTACGTCAATGAACACCTCTATTTCGGCGATTACGCCTCGAAGCGTAGAATCACTAAGTATGTTCTCCTTTGGAATTGGGATCCAACTTATTGTGCCGCCGTACTCCTTGAGCACCTTGGTTAAATTGACCCAGAAAAGCTCTTTTGAGCCACGATCATAAACCACACCTATAACAGGTATACGACTTAGTCCCCAATCTTGCGCATGATCCCCTACAGGAATTGCATAACCGTCCGCTCGCCTGTATTTTGCGCCACTCTTAACTTGTACAGCTATTACATGACCCGTCCTCCGACCATTTCGAGTAAACATCACATAGAGATCCTCGCCGTGATCAACTCCGCCATCAATCTCTTGCACGAGGTGGTCGTTATCTTCGAGGAAGGTGCGCAGCGCGTTAACTCCCGCACGCTCAACACGTCGGGTTTTCCTGATTCGTGCCACGCAATCCCTCCTAGGAGGTCACTCAGCACAGCTGATCATATTTGTACACACCGACAGTTCTCCTTACTCTGCCACCTACTTGCCTGCCCGTCTGCCGTCGTCCCACCCGAAGGGGTAGCGGGCCAGCCGCGGGGCTGCCCTGGCCGCGCGCCCGGTGCCAGGGCCCGTGATGGAGCGGAGGCGGCCCCGCGGCTGGTCTGCTAGGGCTTGCCCTGGGACGGCGGCAGACGGGCAGGCTTCCGCCGCAACCTCAACGCCTCGGAACGATCTTGGCCTGCCCGGAGCCGGAGCGCCCCCGCCGGAGGCATGCGGTAACGCCCGCCGGCGCCTGGGCACGCGTGCGCTTAGCGAGCTCAACCCCGTGACCCGAGTTGTGCGCCGCGCGGTCCGGGCGCGAAAGTCTGGCGGGAGTCGTCCCGGACCGCGCCAGCCCAGGTCTCTGGCACCTCAGCTCTCGTCGTTGTCGGCGTAGTTCAGGGCTTCGTCGGTCGGTTCGATGCGGGGTTCGTCGTATCCGAGTTTGCGCAGCCGTGAGCGGATGGCACCGGACTGCCGTTGGAGCTGCTTGGCGATGGCGGCGGGTTTGGAGCCCGATGTGTAGAGATCTATGAGCTGTTGTTCTTCGTCGGGGGTCCATGGTTCGTAGGCGCGGGGATGTTTCTGGCGGAGTTGCTCCAGTGTTGGGCCTTTGCCGACCAACTCGATATCTCTGATCATGGCGATGGCTAACTCCGCCTGGACCTCGCCGTTGTGGAGAAGGTTGATTCGGTCCCCGTTGAACACGATTCGGTCGATCTCCATGGTGATGTCGGAGACTTCCTCGTGGCCGTCTGCGATGAACGCAGCGATCTTGATCTTTAGGGGCATACGTCCATCTTTCGTGATCAATCCAGGCTCGGCCAGTGGTCTGGTTGTCGTGGATTGCTTGCGCGTCTCTCTTGCGGCCCGATCTGCTGGGTTGTCGGGCGAGCCGACGCGGGGCGCGGTGACGCGGCTGAGGTGCTGGGACCCCCAGTCCCAGCACCTCATGCTCTCCCCCAGGTCGGCCGCCCGAGCGGCCCGCTTTCGGGCCGCTTTAAGTATGAGAAGAAAGTTCTCACAGGCCACAGTGGTCTAACTGCTCTCAGGCATACCCACGGAGCGGGCCATATCGGCAAGGTCGCTTAGTTCGGTGACCTCGACGCCGTGAGCTTGGAGCAGCTCGACTCCTTGGCAATCGGCCACGAACAGACTGGGTTCTCGCCATGCGATCACGACGCGAGGAATACCGGCCCTCAGAATGAGGTCTGTGCAGCTCGTTGGTCGCGACTTTCGGGTTGAGCAGGGTTCCAGGCTGCTGTAGAGCGTCGCATGACAGAGAGAGAGCGGATCGGCCCTGGAAAGGGCGGATTCCTCGGCATGGACATGCACGTCAGTGTCGCGTGAGTACCCGCTGGCTATCTCCCGGCCATGCTGGTCCACGATGATCGCCCCAACTGAGAAGGCTGTGGAAGACGACGGGCACTGCTTCGCGAGTTCGATTGCTTTGACAAGCCAGTGATGGTCGGTGTCACTCGCTTCGGATGGGTTCATGAGGTCAAATCCCCGGAGGTCTCTTTGGGCAGGTAGCGGACCAAGACGACATCGCCAATCGTCTGGACTTCGGCGACCTTCATCCGGTGAGCTGTTCCTCCTGGAAATGAGCCGTCGTGAACGAACCTCGGAGCTGTCGAGTCACCCACGAAAATCGGCGCGATAGCGAGATGAATTTCGTCGGCCAGTCCCTGAGTGAGGAACTGCGTGTGGATGGTGCTGCCGCCCTCGACCATGAGACGGCGCACTCCTCGTGCCCCCAGATCATCAAGCATCACGGACAAATCAAGTGCTATGCCGGTGCCGACAACATCGGACAATGAGCCCAAAGTCTCCCGAATCTTCTGGACGACTGAGTCCGGGCAGTAGACGACCTTCTTGTCGCCGTGGTGCCAGAACTTCAGGTCAGGGTCCAAATCTCCGCTTCCGGTGACGGTGACCTTAAGCGGATAGGCAGGGAGCCCTTGGGCTTCTCGGTGGGCTCTGCGCTCCTCGGAGTTGACCAAGAGCCGGGGGTTGTCTTTGCGCATGGTGGTCGCGCCGATCATGATGGCGTCACTCTCGGCGCGGACCTGGTCGACTCGGTCGAAGTCAGCGGCGTTGGACAGCAGCAGCCGTTCAGGGGTGGTGTCGTCGATGTAGCCATCGACCGACATGGCGACGCTCAGCAGGACGTACGGACGCTGGGGCATGGCGGACAATCCTTAGATCGACTTTTCTCGATCCTAAGCCTGTCGCGGCATCAGGACATCAAACGTCTGCCGGAACTCGGAGACAGCGGGGATCTTCGGCCAGCGCTCCAGCTGGGTGTCGAGCCGTGCCAATTCGGTCATGATTCTTGCAGAGCCGGTGGACTCGGCAACCTGGAGCGCTTGGAGACCGGCTTGCGCGGCCTGCTCGGGCTCTCGCGCACCTACATGGGCGAGAGATTCCCGAGCGAGATAGACACCCTTGTCGCGGTGGTATCCGGCCGGAAGCGCGGCGATAGCCGTACGGAAGTCCTCGGCGGCCTGCTGATGCTGGCCAAGGGCGTACCGGCCGCGTGCTTGGTGGACGTCGACGTAAGCGTCGTCCATCCACACACCCCAGGTCGAAGCAGGGTCGGGGTCAAGGTTCGCCAGGATGTCGTGAGCCCGATCAAGCTCCCGCTCGGAACCGGCGGTATCACCCGCAAGGGCATGGCCGTACCCACCGAACGTCGCAGCGATGGCACCCAGCCGGGTATCCGGGTGAGCTTGCGTACTCGCCGCTGCGGCAAGGTCGATCGCGGTCGTTGCATCCCCCATGTCCCCCGCGAGCTGGCTCTTGCGCGCGAGGATGTACGTCGTGATGTCCCGATCGGCGGTCGCATACGACCACTCGAGGGATCGGTCCAGCCAATACTGAGCTGACCGGAAGTCGCCCGCGTCCTGATACAGCCAGCCGCAGAACTCGGCGTATTGGGTCTGGATGTAGAGCAGCTCTCGGGCATCGGACCCCTGATGGACCTGGCGGAGTTGCTGAAGGGCGCCGATCTGGCTCTCAACAGTCGGGATGGCGCGGAGCGGCCCCAAGAGGTTGTCGTTGTCGATGAGGACCTGGCGGAGCTGGCGGAAGTGCTCAGCCGGATTGAGGTCCGGGGCCGCAGCGAATCGAGATGCCGGAGTCCTCGACTGTGCGGCGGCCGAAGGGCTAGCGGCCGTTGCCGCGATCGCGCCCAAGCCAATTCCGCCAAGGAACGTACGGCGTGGCAGAGTCACGAAGATGATCCTTCCGTCGTGGGTACGGCAGGGGATCGTGACCCCCGCCTCCCCTGACTCTGCGGGGAAGTCGGGCATTTGAGCTAGAACCTGGCGCGTGTTGGCCACATGGTCACCGATGTTGGCCACATGGTCAGATGGACGAATGCCGTTCGGCTCTCCGATGGCACCCCAGAGACGGATGAGCGCGCCGGATGCTTTCAAAACGTGATCAAGCGCTTCGGCGACTTCGCGGGGAGGCTTACGCTCACCCCGTTCGAGTTTGGCCAGATAGCTTGGATTGTACCTGACCAATTTTCCCAAATCGGTCAGCGACAAACCCTTGCTGTCGCGGCGGACTCGCAGTTCGTAACCCCAGAAGTCCAAGGGGGAACGCTGGGGAGATAGAGGCTTGCGTGCCTGTCCCATTCCACCTCCATGAGGTCTATGTGGCCTTCCGCCGTGGCCACATCGAAACTATCGCCGAATTCGATGGTACGGGGCAACCTGCAATTACGGGAGTTCGCGTCACAGGGACGCGGCCCTAAATCAGAAAGGTGAGCTCTGTGAAGCTCTTCATCGACGTCACCGGCAAGTCGTTCATGGTGACGAAGGAAGCGGTCGAGAAGTCCGACCAGAACGGGCGTCAGAAGTCCGAGCGGGAGACCGGCCGACCGATGTGGGTCACGCAGGTCATGGCGCTGGACGAGACGGGCGGCGAGATGATCAACGTCACTACGGCCGGTGAAAGGCCCACGGTGACCGTTGGTTCTCAGATCGCCCTGTTCAAGCTGGAGGCACTGCCTTGGGCGACCAACGGTCGCAACGGCGTGGCCTTCCGCGCGGCTGACATCAAGCCCGCTGGTGCTTCGGCCAGCAAGTAGACCGCATCCCCGACGTGCGCCAAGGAACAGCGGCGAACGGCCACCCCACGCAGCAGGTTTACACCTGCTCCTGCGGAGCGATCAGCTCCAGTCCGATCAACACAACCACAACAAGTCATCCGTGATCACGATCAAGGAGGGCGTAATGGGACTCAACATCGCTGGCAAGGACGTGGTTTGTCCCGAGTGCGGGCAGACGGACAGCTTCCAGATCACGTCCATGGATTCGCGTGGCGGCGAGGTTACGTGCCTCGTCTGTGGCACCGACTTCTACTTCACCTCGAACTAGACGCGTACCAGGGCGCCCTACATAGCGCCTAATCACATCGCTGTCCGGAGAGTCTCTGCTACCTCTCCGGCCTGATTGCTCGGTCGCCCGGGATCGGTCCTGCCTACGCATGAGGACCGGTCTCGGCGTGCCCTCAAAAGGAGGGTCTCACCTGGCTATCCCAGGTTCCTACTGAGCCGTAATCGGCTCGAATCCACAGACGTACAGAAGGAGTCGTCCTCGTGACGAACACCGCTGACTTCGCTGCGATTTTCGTGACGCTCTACGCCGCACACAGCGTAGGAGATCACTGGGTTCAGACCCACCATCAGGCGTGCGCCAAGGGCGCGCCCACCATCGCGGGACGGCTGGCGTGCCTTCGGCACGTGGCCACTCTGACCATCACCAAGGTCATCGCGTTGGCCGCGCTCGCGCTGACCACCGGCCTGACGACGGAGCCGTTGCTCCTGGTTGCTGGGCTTGCGGTGGATGCGTTCTCGCACTACTGGGCTGATCGCCGCACCACACTGGCTCGGCTTGCCGAGGTCACCGGTCACGGCGACTTCTTCCGGATGGGGCAGCCCCGACCTGGCACCAACGACGCCGTACATCTCGGCACTGGTGCCTACGCCCTCGACCAGTCCTGGCATGTGGGCTGGCTATTCATCGCCGCACTCATCATCAGCGCGTAATCCAACCAGAAGGGATCTCCACCATGGGCTGGCTCTTCAAGAGTCGCGAAGACGCGATCACATGCAACTCCGATGCCGCTGCCAATGCGTGGCGCAAAGCCGCTGAGGCTCAGAAGGCCGGAGACCACGAAGCTTCTAGGGCATGGACTGATTGGGCGCGTGACTGCGACCAGACCGCAACCAGATTCGCCAACGGCGACTACGACGACGTTATCCAGAATCCCTGATCACGGGCATGAATCGTCGTTCGCACAAAATGTGCGCGAGGGCGCGAATCTGTCTGGATCCGGCCTCGCGCAATCATCACGATCAACGTAAGCGGGACCGTATCGCCTGCTACAACGCACGGCCCCGCTCCAACCCCCCACCCTCGCCACGAGGAGGAGAGCCATGTCCAAGCGTACCTTCGGGACGCGCCACACCAACAGAGGCGGCATCGGCCGTCGCGGTAGCTCCGTCACGATGATTCAGACCAACGTGCAGTACAGCTACCTACGCACAGCGAAGATCACCTTCTATGTCGTGATGGCCATCGTCGGCCCCTTCGCCGCCGTGATCTCCACTCACTACCTGCATCCGCTCGCCGCCGTTCCACTCGGCCTGGTGGCCGGCACCATCGCTGGCGGCCTCATCGCCTGCATCATCGCCATCTGGCCCGTCCTGCGTGCCATCTGGTGGTGGCTGCCGGAAATCACCCTCGCCATGCTGCTGATCGGCGGCTGGGTGTACCTCCAAGACCAGATCAACCCGATCCTCACGGGCGTCATCTACGCCAGCATCATCGCCACCATCGGCCTCATCCCGGCCCTGCGCCGCTACACGCTGGCGCTGCTGTGGTGCCTGATCGTCCGGCACCGCCTGCGCACCTGCTTCAACACCTTCCTCCCCACCGACCGGCACGGCCACCTACCCTTCATCGGCTTGGCCAAGCCCATCCCGGTCGGGGAACGCGTCCGGGTCTGGCTTCGTCCCGGCCTGTCCCTGGAGCAGCTCGAAACCCAGCTCGGCAAGATCGCCGTCGCCTGCTGGGCCACCTCGGTCACCGTGACCAAGGCCCGCACCTCCAACTCCGCCGCCATCTACCTGGACATCAAACGCCGCGATGTCCTCGGCGGCCTGGTCGGCTCCCCCCTCACCGAGGACCTGCCGACCGACGTCCCGGCCATCACCCGGCCGGTCGCCACCGTTCCGGCACAGCTTGACCTCGCTGACGTGCCGGACACCCACGACACCGAACCCACCGAGCGTCCGGCCAAGAAGAACGGCCGACCCCCGGCCGTCACCGGCACCCCCGCCAAGACGGCCACGGACAACCCCGACCTCGACTGGATCTGAGGCGTCGTCCGCTACCGGGAGAACCTCGATTGCCCCTCCCGGTAGCACCTCTCACATCGCCTTGAGACACGTAAGAGGTGACGCTGCCATGCACGCGGCTTTCCCCGACCCCCCGGTCACGATCCCGGTAGCGCCGTCAATGTCCATGTTCGACCCGGTGTTCATCGGGATCGACGAATTCGGCAACCCGGCCTACCTCGACCTGGTCTACCACAACCTGCTGGACGCCGGAGAACCCGGCGGCGGCAAGTCCGTACTGATCCAAAACCTCGTCGGGCACGCCTTCCTGTGCCACGACTTCACCCCCGTCCTGCTGGACCCCAAATGGGTCGAACTAGGGATGTGGATGGAAGCCGCCGAAGCAACCGGCGGCGTGTTCGTCGGCCCTGACATCGACAAGGGCCTTCGCGTCCTGCGGCGTCTGCAAAAGGTGATGGACCGACGCTACTCCTGGCTGGTGGCGCACGGCCGCCGCAAGTTCCTGCCGAGCGACCTCATCAAAGTCATCGCCATCTTCATCGACGAACTCGCCTACTACACAGCCACCACCGGCACTCCTGAGCAGCAGAAAGAGTTCATCGCTCTCGTCCGCGACCTGGTCGCGCGAGGCCGCGCCTGCGCCATGCCGGTCATCGCCGCCACTCAACGCCCGAGCGTGGACATCATCCCCACCTCGCTGCGCGACCTGTTCGGCTACCGGGCAGCCTTCCGCTGCACCACCCCCAACAGCTCCGACATCATCCTCGGTCACGGCTGGGCCTCGGCCGGATTCAACGCCCAAGCCATCAGCCCGACCACACCCGGCGTCTTCTACCTCATCGCCGAAGGCGGCATCCCCCACCTGGTCAAAGCCGCCTACCTCACCGACGCGCAAATCCACCAGCTCGTCGACTACGTCACCTGGATCCGCCGCAACGGCGACCAGGTCCCCGTACCCCTGGCTGCCTGAACGGAGAACCACCATGCCCGACGACCACCACACGGTCCCGATCCTGGGTTGGGTGCCCTGGCCCGACCAGCCACTCCACGACCTGGAGCTCCTCGCCCTGTGCTGCCCCGAGTGCGGCAACAACGAACTCGTCGAGATCTCCATCACCACCGACCGGCGGGGACGCGAAATCGCCCTGGAATGCGACAACTGCGGGGAGGTGTACCCCGATGCCCGCTGACCTTGATCCTGGCGTTGCCTGGCTGGAAAGCCCGCAGATCATCGGCCACACCCGCTGGTACGACGAACTTAGCCGTCCCTACACCTGGTGCCTGCCCATGTTCTGGCTCAAAACCGACACCAGCGAGGCAACGGCGATGACCGTCCCGGCCTCCGCCTACGACGATCCCGAGTGGAGGCCGTTGTGATCCACAAGGTCTACCACCCCAACGGCAGCCCCGACCTTCGCCGCTGGGTCGTCCAGTGCGACAACGGCTGCCCCAACACCATCGCCATCCTGAACGCGACACGTTCCGGCTGGCTCATCGGCAAACGCGAGAACTCGAACTGTTACTGCCCCGCCTGCGCCGAGGTGTTCGCCATGTGCCTGATCTCCTGGGCGCTGGTCTGCCCAGCCTGCGGCTCCCCGCAGCTCACCCTCGGCACCGACAGCCACGGCACCGCGGAACTCATCCTGTGCGACGGCGAATGCCGCTCCACCTACCTCGCCGCCGGCGGCTGGCACTGCGCCTGCTGCGGCGACCCCATCACCATCACCGACGAAGGGATCGACCAATGACCTCCTCACCGCCCGAGCACGGGTCCTACAACGACCCCATTCTCGATCGGCTCCACGAGGCCGCACAGCGCATCAAGCGCGCACACGAGGAGATCCGGCTCCTGGTCGCCTATGCCCGCCACTTCACCGGCTACCGGCCCTACCGGCTGAGCGACCTGGCTACTGCCACCGGCTATTCCATCTCCGGCGTCCGCACCGCACCTACCCATCGCGATCGAAATCGGATTTCTGAACACGTCATTGGGATGGGTCTGGAGTGTCTCTCTCCGGAGGAGTTTCTGATGCTCCTCGATCAGTACCTCCTCATCGAGGAGGCACGCGACTACACCAGCGAACGTGATGTCGATCCCGAGCAGTGGGTCGAAGAAGTCCCGTTCTAGCTCCGGCGTGGGGCCGGATCTCTCGCCAAAGAATCTCCGGCCCCCGCCCCACTAAATCCCACTCCGCCTAGTGAAGAGGAGTAGAACCACCATGCACACTAGCCCCCCGCAGGCTGCGCGGATACCGCAGCTAGATCGGCTCAACGCCATGCCCGGTACCCGTGTGCTGTTCTATGACCCCACCGGCAGTCAGTACGGCCTGCCCACCTACCCCTGGAAGTGGGCCCCTAAGCACCTGAAGACCCGACGCCAACTTGCCGCCCTCGGCCTGCGCCCCGGCGGACAAGCCCCCGTCGCCCAGATCATGTGGCGCAAAGGCGGCCGCGTCGCCTACCTCTACGACATCGCCCGCGCACTGCCCAAGCGCAAGCCCACCAGCAAGCAGCTCGCCGCCCTCGACAAAGCCCTGCGTGCGCGTCGCACCAAGCGGAGCGCATCATGAGCCGCTCGACCGAAAACCCCGACTACGCCGCGTTCCTCAAGCGGATCATCCGCGCCTACACCAAGCGCATCGCCGACGGCGACATCGAGGCTCTCGCCAACCTGTCCGGCGTTGTTGCCGAACTCGACCACGCCATCGCTCAAGCCGTTACCAAGCTCCGTGCTGAGTACGGCTACTCCTGGGCCGACATCGCCCGCCCCCTCGGCATCACCCGCCAGGCCGCGCAACAGCGCTGGGGCGGTGACACCTGATGACCGGCCCCCGTATCCCCCAACTCGACCACGTCACCCGCACCAAGGGCGTCTACCTGGAGTTCTACGACCCTGACGGCATCCGTCACGGCGGACTCCCCACCTACCCCTACCGCTGGGCTCCGCCCGGTCTGCTCACCGTACGACAGCTGCGCGCCAAGCAGCTGCGCCCCGGCGGCCAAGACATCGCCGCACAGATCATCTGGCGGAAAGGCCGGCGCGTGGCCTACCTCTACCGCGAAGACCTCGCCAAGCCCAAGCGCACCGCCACCCCGGCACAACTGGCCGCCATCGCCAAAGCCTTACGAGCTCGGTGTATCTGCTCCACCTGCCACACAGAAAAGCCCTACTACATCGCCCGCTCCCTGGGCGAATGCAACGACTGCGCCGACAAGTGGAGGTTCACATGCAGCTGAACACCCCACGCGCCTCCCGCAGCGAACAGCTCGAATCGCGCGTCCAGCTTCTCATCCTGCTCCTGGTCGGCCTCATGGCCGGAGCAGCCTCCTTCACCCACGTCCACGACTGGACCATGGTCAACAGCCCCGAAGGAACCGGCGAATGGTTCGGCTGGGCCAACGCCGTCATCTCCGAACTCACCCCCACCGCCTCCGGCCTGGAAGTCCGACGCCGCAAGCGCAACGGCCAACCCATCGCCTACCCGATGGCCGTTCTCATCGCCTCCGCAGTCTTGTCCGTCGCGGCACAGATTGCGGTCGCCAAACCCCACCCCACCGGCTGGCTGATCGCCGCCATCCCCGCACTGGCCTTCCTCGCCCTCACCAAACTCGTGCTCTCACGCACCGCCACCACCGAACCGGCGACACCCCAAGAGGCCACCACACCCGAACCTGACCCGGAAACCACGCCTCAACCTGCGGTGGCGCCCCTCGGCCACGAGCGTCAGGATCACGCGCACACCGACCACCGCAACCCCCAGGAGCGGCCCTCAGCCCTGCCGGTCTTGCACCTGCCCACTCCCGCCCTGGAAGGACAGCACTAAGCCCATGCCCACCCAGCTCGACACCGTTTCGGCGCTGGCTCTCACCCCCGGGACCGCTTCTCCAGGCCCGGGCGTGGGGGCGAACACCGAAACCCGTCTGTCCAGCCCCTTCGCGCACGAACCTCGCCAGCACATCCGCACCGCCCTGGAACGCGCCGCACGCCCCGACTACGCCGCCTGGCTCGGCCACGTCGAATCCGCAGCCGCGTGCACGAACCCGATCCGCCTGCACGGCAACCTCGCCACCGTCGATGTCCGTACCGGCGAGATCCTCGCCAACCGACACACCTCCGCTCTGCCGGACGGCGTCCTTTACAAGGCCTGCGGTAACCGCCGCCACACCGTCTGCCCCGCCTGCGCCACCACCTACCAACACGACGCCTACCACCTCGTCCGTGCCGGACTCGTCGGCGGCAAGGCCATCCCCGACACCGTCCGCACTCACCCGGCCGTCTTCGCCACCCTCACCGCCCCCTCCTTCGGCCCCGTCCACACCCGCGACGTGCGCCACTGCGCCTGCCGCGACAAGACCCGCTGCACCTGCCGCCCCGCCCCCTGCCACGCCCGCCGCGACAACCCCACCTGTCCCCACGGAAGGCCGCTGGCCTGCTGGCAACGCCACGCCCCCGGCGACGAACAGCTCGGCCGGCCCCTGTGCGTCGACTGCTACAACTACGCCCACCACGTCGTGTGGAACCACCACGCCGGAGAACTCTGGCGCCGCACCAAGCAACATGCCGAACGACACCTCAACCAGCTCGCCCGGCAACGCGGCCTGCCCCGCATCCGGCTCTCCCACGGCAAAGCCGCCGAATACCAAGCACGCGGCGCCGTCCACTTCCACATCCTGCTCCGCCTGGACGGCATCGACCCCGACCAGCCTGAGGCCATCACCCCGCCCCCCGGCGGCATCACCACCGACGACATCACCGCCGCCGTCACCCTGGCCGCCACCACCATCGCCTACACCACCCCCTCCCACCCCGACCAGCTCGACGGCTGGCCCATCACCTGGGGCGACCAGCACGAGATCCGGCCCATCACCCTGTCGGCCTCCGGCGACGCCCTCGACGACCAGGCCGTCGCCGCCTACCTGGCCAAGTACTCCACCAAAGGCACCGAAGCCACTGGCCACACCTCCCGCAGGCTCACCGCCGACACCATTGACCTGTACGCCAACCCCCACGGCACCCACCCCGAACGGCTCATCGCCGCCGCCTGGACGCTCGGCCACACTTCCGAGTGGAGAGGATTACGCCGGTGGGCGCACATGCTCGGCTTCGGCGGACACTTCCTCACCAAAGCCCGCCGCTACTCGATCACCTTCGGCTCCATCCGCGAAGAACGAGCCGCCTACAAGCGCGCACGAGCCCTCAACAGCACTCCCTCAAGGTCAGAGGGTCACCCCGAAACATCGCGCTTTTACCGTCAAGGAGACCTTGACACCAAAACCGAGGAAACAACCCTGATCGTCGGATTCCTCACCTATGCAGGCACTGGCTGGCACAGCACCGGTGACCAACTCCTCGCCAACACGGCAGCGGCACAAGCCCGCGAACGCACCCGAGCAGGACACGAAGAACTCGCCCACCACGCCAGGGAACAGAGCTCGTCCACACCGCTCGCCGCCTGACCAACCCTCAGAACGCGAATGGAGCACCACCATGCCCACCGCAGGTAAGGTCGTCCGCTACCCGGGCCAAGCGCTCTACGACGTCGACGAAACCGTCATTGTCCTGCGCCTGTCCCGCCGCTACCTCTACCAGGAGATCCGCGCTGGACGACTCCGCACCGTCAAGGCCGGACGCGCCCGACGCATCCCGGCCGACGCCATCGCCGAGTACGTCAAACTCCTGGAGCAGGAAACGCAGGTCGCCTGATGCCCAAGCAACGCTCACACGGCGACGGCGGCCTGTACTGGAGCGAAGCCCGCCAACGCTGGATCGCCGAAATCACCATCGGCTACACCCCCGCCGGCCGACGCATCACCCGCAAAGCCGCAGGACGCACCAAGACCGAAGCCAAGAACAAACTGAAGGAAGTTCTCCGAGACCTGGAAGACGGCACACTGACCGAGTCCGGCAGCTACACCATCAAGCAGGCCGCCGAGGACTGGCTTGAGTACGGTCTCACCGGCCGTGACCCTCAGACCATCGAGACAAACACGATCCTGTGCCGAGTCCACATCATTTCAGATCTTGGCGCTCGTCAGCTCAAGGATCTCAAGGCCATGGACGTCGAGAAGTGGCTAAGGATCAAGGCCCAAACACTCAGCACGCGAACCCTGCAAGCCCTCTACTCCGCGTTGAGCCGCATCGTCAAACGCGCCATGGCTCGCGAGAAGGTGAAGCGCAACGTCGTCGAGCTCTGCACTATCCCCAAGGGCCAAGGCGGAAGACCGTCGCGATCACTGACCTTCCAGCAAGCCCTTGCCATCCTCAACGCATCCAAGCACCACCGCATGCATCCTTACATCGTGGTCTCCCTTCTCACCGGAGCACGCACGGAGGAACTACGTGACCTTCGCTGGGACCACGTCGATCTAAAGGGCAAGCAAGCTGCTCTTGGCAAACCGGTGATACCTCCGCACATCGCCGTCTGGCGGTCAGTCAGAGCAGGGAGCGACACCAAGACCAAGAAATCACGACGTACGCTCGCCCTACCCACGCGGGCCGTGGAGGTGCTCAAGCAACAAAAGCGCCAGCAAGCCCAAGAGCGTAAGGCGGCTGGTCAGCGCTGGAAGGAACACGGGCTCGTCTTCACGAGCACTATCGGCACCCCTCTTGATGCCCACAACGTACGGCGCGAGTTCCGCAACGCCATCAGAGGAATCAAGGGCATCTACGCCGACGCATGGACACCACGAGAGCTGCGACACAGCTTTGTATCTCTGCTCTCTGATGATGGCGGTCTTTCCATCGATGAGATCGCGAAGCTGTGCGGTCACGCCAGCACCACTGTGACCGAGACCGTTTACCGCCACCAGATCCGGCCTGTCATTCAGACTGGTGCGCTGGCCATGGACCGAATCTTTGACGGCAGGGACGTCTAGTCCTGCAACATGTCACTCAGTTTGTCACTCAGAAGATCACAAAGGCCCTTCCGGATCATCCGAAAGGGCCTTTGACCTGGGTGGAGATGAGGGGATTCGAACCCCTGACCCCTTCGATGCGAACGAAGTGCGCTACCGGACTGCGCTACATCCCCAAGAACCTCGACCAGGTTAGCAAACTCCCAGAGGTTCTCGCGCCATCCTCAGTCGCCGACCGCCCGTGCGGGCGGGTCCGCGTACTGGTCGAAGAGGACGTCGCCCTGGCGGGCCGTCAGTTCGATGATCTCGGCCTCCGCCTGTTCGGCTGCGAGCCTGGCCGCGCGGCGCTGCTCGCGGAGCCGGCGCGCGCGCTCGGCGCGGGCCTGG
>NZ_QNFZ01000032.1 GCF_003313395.1 Nonomuraea lactucae
GTGACGGCCAGTGGCTGGGCGCCGCCCATCCCGCCCAGGCCCGCGGTCAGCGTGATCGTCCCGGCCAGTGAGCCGCCCCCGTGCTTGTCAAAACCGCGTTTGGCGGCCACCGCGGCGAACGTCTCGTAGGTGCCCTGCAGGATGCCCTGGGTGCCGATGTAGATCCACGAGCCCGCCGTCATCTGCCCGTACATGGTCAGCCCGAGCGCCTCCAGCCGCCGAAACTCCTCCCAGCTCGCCCAGTCACCGACCAGGTTGGAGTTGGCGATGAGCACGCGCGGCGCCCACTCGTGGGTACGGAAGACACCCACCGGACGGCCCGACTGGACCAGCAGCGTCTCGTCGCCGTCGAGCGTGGTGAGCGTCCTGACCAGCGCGTCGAACGACGGCCAGTCGCGCGCCGCCCGGCCCGAGCCGCCGTAGACGACCAGCTGCTCGGGGTGCTCGGCGACCTCCGGGTCCAGGTTGTTCTGGAGCATGCGGAGCGCGGCCTCCTGTGGCCACCCCTTCGCGGTGAGCGTGGCGCCTCGCGGCGCGCGCACGGTCCGGCTCATGCCACCTCCTGAATGAACACATTCATCCATGTCACTGGCAGGGTACAACGGCTCAAGTCACCAGAAACTGGGTGGCGGCCAGCTCCCGGTAGAGCTCGTCGCGCCCGACCAGCTCGTCGTGCGTGCCGACCGCCCGCACGCCGCCGCCCTCCATGACCACGATGCGGCCGGCGTCGGTCACCGTCGAGAGGCGGTGCGCGATGACCAGCACGGTCGTCTCGGTGGCGACCTCGGCGATGACCTCGCGCAGCCGCAGCTCGTTGACGGCGTCCAGCTGGGAGGTGGCCTCGTCCAGCAGGAGGAGCCGGGGCCTGCGCAGCAGCGCCCTGGCGATGGCGACGCGCTGCCGCTCGCCGCCCGACAGCAGCACGCCGCGGTGGCCGACGGCCGTGTCGAGCCCCTCGGGGAGCCGCGCCACGAGGTCGTCGAGGCGGGTACGGGCGATGGCGCGCCGCAGTTCCTCCTTGGTGGAGTCCTGGGCGGCGAAGAGGAGGTTCTCGCGCAGGGTCCCGGCCAGGACGGGCGCGTCCTGCTCCACGTAGCCGAGCGCGGCGCGCAGCTCGCCGAGCGGCCAGTCGCGGATGTCGCGCCCGGCGACCGTGATGGTTCCGCCCTGGTGCTCGTAGAAGCGTTCGAGCAGGGCGAACACCGTCGACTTGCCCGCCCCGGACGGGCCGACGAGCGCGGTCAGCCCGCCGGGCGGCACCTCGAAGGTCACCCCGTCGTGCACGACGGGACGGTCGTCGCCGTACCGGAAGGACACGTTCTCGAACCGCACTCCGACGGGATTCCCGGGCGAGTGGACGGCCGAGGGGACGGCCGAGGGGACGGCCGAGGGGACGGCTGAGATGGCTGAGGAGATGGCCGGGGGGACGATCACGGCGACGGCCTCGGCGGGCAGGTCCTCGATCTCCTTGATCCGTTTCATCGCGGCCAGGCCCTGCTGGAGCTGCACGGCGCCCTCGACGAGCTGCCCGATCGGGGCGACCAGGTAGAACAGGTACAGCAGGAACGCGATCAGCGACGACACCTCCAGCGTTCCGGAGGCGACGCGGGCGCCGCCCACCGCGAGCACGCAGAGGAACGCGATCTGCACCGCCATCCACGTCGCCACCCCGGCCAGCGAGGTCCACCCGGCGACCTGCAGGCCGCGGTCGCGGGCGCGGGCGGCGGCGTCGGCCACGACGGCGATCTCTCGCTCCTCCGCCCCGCTGGCCTTGACCGTCCGGTACGCCTGGAGCGCCCGGTCGAGCACGGCGCCCATCTCGCCCACGGACTCCTGGGCCTGCTGCTGCGCCCGCTGGATCCTGGGCATGATCAGCCCCGTCATGCCGCCGATCACGACCACCACGAGCAGCGTGACCAGCAGCAGCACGCCGTCCATGGTGGCCATCATGACGATGGCGCCGACGAGCATGAACACCGCGGCGATCGAGTTCACGATCCCGTTGGTCAGCACGGCACGCAGCAGCGTCGTGTCGCCGGTCACCCGCGACAGCAGGTCGCCCGGCTTGAGCCGGTCCACGTCGGCCACCGTGAGCCGGAGCATCCGGTCGACGAGCTTGCGCCTGGCGCCCAGCACGATGCCCTCGCCCGTGCGCTCCAGCAGGTAGTTGCCGCCGGCCGAGACGACGGCTCCGACCACGACGGCCACGGTCAGCCCGATGAGCGGACCGGCCATCGACCGGTCCTGGCCGAAGGCGTCCACGACGTACTTGGCGAGCAACGGCATCGCGAGCCCCGCCACCGATCCGACCAGCCCCAGTAACCCGCCGATGACCAGAATCCCCCTGTGCGGGCGGATGTAGGCGAGCAGCTCCTTGATCACCGCATCTCCTTTCATGACAAATCCCGAAAAGTCCCAACGAACGGCGACGCGCCATCCGCACCCGTCAACTTAGATTGACGACCTAAGTATGTCAACTTTCGTTGACGCTCCTCCCTGAGGAGGAGAAGCGGTGGCATCCGGCGACATCCGGGGGCGCCCCCGCGACGAATAGGGCGTCGAGGAACCCGGCCGGAACCTCTCCAGAAGACGATCAGCACCTTGCGAAAGGACCGAAGAATGGAGCTCCGGATCAACCGGCGCGCACTGGTCGGATTGGGCATTGCGGCGGCACTGACCGCCTCCTCGTTCGCACTGCTCCGGACCGAGCCCGGCACCACCTCCTCGCACCGCGAGGCCCCGACGATCGCGGGCGACCCACGCAACGACAACACCGACGTCTACGCGTTCGTCAGCCCCGACAAGGCCGACACGGTGACGCTCCTGGCCAACTGGATCCCGTTCCAGGAGCCCAACGGCGGGCCGAACTTCTACACGTTCGACACCAAGTCCCGCTACAACATCAAGATCGACAACGACGGGGACGCCCAGCCGGACATCACCTACCAGTGGACGTTCCGCGACGAGGACCGGCGCGGCAACGACACGTTCCTCTACAACAACGGGCCCGTCACCTCGCTGGACGACCAGAACCTGCTCTTCCGCCAGCGCTACACGCTCAAGCGCATCACGTCCCAGGGCGCCCGCACGCTCGTCTCCGGCGGCATCGTCGCGCCCAGCAACGTCGGCCCCGCCTCGATGCCCGACTACGGCACCCTCAGGGCCCAGGCCCTCAAGGGGCTCCCCGGCGGCGGCAAGACGTTCGCCGGGCAGGCCGACGAGGCGTTCTTCCTCGACCTGCGCGTGTTCGACCTGCTCTACGGCGGCAACCTGTCGGAGGTCGGCCAGGACACCACCAAGGGCTACAACGTGAACTCCCTGGCCGTCCAGGTGCCCGCAGAGGACCTCGCGCTCAAGGGTGACGCCAAGCGCAACCCGGTGATCGGCGTGTGGTCGACGACCGACAAGTGGGGCCCGAACGGCTACACCCAGGTCTCGCGCCTCGGCAACCCGCTGGTCAACGAGGTGGTGGCGCCCGCCGGCCTGAAGGACGCCTTCAACGCGCTGCCCCCGGCCAAGGACGCCGACGTGCCCGCCCTGGTCAAGAGGGTGACCGACCCCGAGGTGCCCCGGCTCCTGGAGTCCATCTACGGGATCAAGGCGCCCGCCACGCCGCGCGCCGACCTGGTGGAGATCTTCCTCACCGGCATCGCCAAGGCCAACGGGCCGATCAAGGCCGACCTGAACTCGCAGACGCTCAACAAGGACGCGGGCAAGCTGCGGCCGGCGGAGATGCTGCGGCTCAACATGGCCATCCCGCCCGCCAAGGACCCCAACCGGCTCGGCGTGCTCGCCGGCGACCTGCAGGGCTTCCCGAACGGCCGGCGCCTCGGCGACGACGTCGTGGACATCGAGCTGCAGGCCCTGGCCGGGGCGGCCCAGTCGGGCAAGCTCGTCCCCGGGCTGACGGACAAGGTGGACATGAACGACAAGCCGTTCCTGCAGTCGTTCCCGTACATCCCGCTCCCCAGCAACGTCGCGGTGAACCAGCGCTGACCTCGACCGGCCGGGCACTCTCCCGCCCGGCCGGCCTCCGCGCGGCGGGCTCTCCTCCCGGGCCCGCCGCCTGCCAGGCCGGCCGGCCGCACCCACC
>NZ_QNFZ01000048.1 GCF_003313395.1 Nonomuraea lactucae
CGCCCTCCCAGCCGGGATACGGCGGGGTCGCTCCGGGCGCCGGGTACTCCTGGCCCTCCTCCGGCGTCGTATAGGGCGGCTCGGGCCGCGCCGGCTCCGAGGACGGGCGCTCGAAGACGGCGGTGCTCTCGGCGTCCGGCGCGGCGGCGCCCTCCGCCGGGGAAGGCACCTCGGGAGCCGTCGGCAGGTCGGGGTGCGGGGGCTGCGGAGGCTCCTCCCCGGGGCCGGAGGGCCCCGGTCCGGACGGGCCGCCGGAGCCGAGGTAGTCGTCGGACTCCGGCCTCTCGTCGTCCCCTTCGGGGCGACCGTCGCGCGGATCCCGCGGCGGGCGAGGCTGGTTCGGGTCCCCAGGTGTGGTCACGTCTGCGTCTCCCGACGGGTCTGCATGCCGGATACCTCACCCTTACGCGCAACGCCCCGCCGAAACCGGACGACACGGTAAACGACTGTCCATGATTGGCCCACCATGCGCTCACACGCTGTGATCAGCACCCGGGTGTGCGAGCAGCCTGCCGGCCGACCTAGACTGAGCCATGTGCTGAAGGGCGACGGCCGACTCGGCCATGACCTGGACCCCGACGATCGAGCGCCACGTGACGCCTGCGGTGTCTTCGGTGTCTGGGCTCCAGGCGAGGAAGTTTCCAAACTCACCTACTACGGGCTGTACGCGTTGCAGCACCGCGGTCAGGAGTCCGCGGGCATCGCGGTCAGCGAGGGCAACCGCATCCTCGTCTACAAGGACATGGGCCTGGTGGCCCAGGTCTTCGACGAGTCCGTGCTCGGCACCCTCCGCGGCCACCTGGCGATCGGCCACTGCCGCTACTCCACCACCGGGTCGAGCGTGTGGGAGAACGCCCAGCCGACGCTGAGCTCCACCGACGTGGGCGGCCTCGCGCTCGCCCACAACGGCAACCTGATCAACACCCCGGAGCTGGCCCAGCGCCTGACCCCGGGGGCCACCCGGGCCACCACCGACACCGAGGTGCTCACCTCGCTGCTCGCCCAGGACCGCAGCAGGTCCGTCGAGGAGGCCGCCGCCGAGCTGCTGCCGCAGGTCAAGGGCGCCTACTCGCTGGTGTTCATGGACGAGACCACCCTCTACGCGGCCCGCGACCCGCAGGGCATCCGCCCGCTGGTGCTGGGCCGGCTGGAGCGCGGCTGGGTGGTCGCCTCCGAGACCGCCGCCCTCGACATCGTCGGCGCCACGTTCGTCCGCGAGATCGAGCCCGGCGAGCTGCTCACCATCGACGAGCGCGGCGTCAGGTCGCGCCGCTTCGCCCTGGCCGAGCCCAAGGGCTGCCTGTTCGAGTACGTCTACCTCGCCCGCCCCGACACCACGATCGCCGGACGCGGCGTCCAGGTCACCCGGGTGGAGGTCGGCCGGGTGCTGGCCCGCGAGCACCCCGTCGAGGCCGACCTGGTCATCCCGACGCCCGAGTCGGGCACCCCCGCCGCCGTCGGCTACGCCGAGGAGAGCGGCATCCCCTACGGCCAGGGCCTGGTGAAGAACTCCTACGTCGGACGCACGTTCATCCAGCCCTCGCAGACCATCCGCCAGCTCGGCATCCGGCTCAAGCTCAACCCGCTGCGCGAGGTCGTCCAGGGCAAGCGCCTGGTCGTCGTGGACGACTCGATCGTGCGCGGCAACACCCAGCGCGCGATCGTCAAGATGCTGCGCGAGGCGGGGGCGCGCGAGGTGCACGTGCGCATCTCGTCCCCGCCCGTCGCCTGGCCGTGCTTCTACGGCATCGACTTCGCCACCCGGGCCGAGCTCATCGCGGGCTCGCTCTCGGTCGAGGAGATCCGCGCCTCGCTCGGCGCCGACAGCCTCGGCTACATCTCGCTGGAGGGCCTCACCAAGGCCACGACGATCCCCGCCTCACGGCTCTGCATGGCCTGTTTCGACGGCTCCTATCCCATCCCGATCGACCAGGACAACGTGGGCAAGTTCGTGTTGGAGAGCAAGGCGTGACGAGCTACGAGGCCGCCGGGGTCGACATCGAGGCCGGTGAGCGCGCCGTCGCGCTCATGAAGGACAAGGTGGCCCGCTCCCGCAGGCCCGAGGTGGTCGACGACGACAGCGGCTTCGCCGGGCTGTTCGACGCCTCGGCGCTGCTGCGCTACCGGCGCCCGCTGCTGGCCACCTCGACCGACGGCGTGGGCACCAAGGTCATGCTCGCCCAGGCCTACGGCAAGCACGACACGATCGGGATAGACCTCGTCGGCATGGTCCTCGACGACCTCGTGGTGTGCGGGGCCGAGCCGCTGTTCATGACCGACTACATCGCCTGCGGCAAGGTGGTGCCGGAGCGCGTCGCGGAGATCGTCGGCGGCATCGCCGAGGGCTGCCGCCTGGCGGGCGCGGCGCTGGTGGGCGGCGAGACGGCCGAGCACCCCGGGGCGATGGGCCCCGACGAGTACGACCTGGCGGGCGCCGGCACGGGCGTCGTCGAGGCGTCGGCCATGCTCGGCCCGTCGCGGGTGCGGGCCGGCGACGTGGTGCTGGGGCTGGCCTCGTCCGGGGTGCACTCCAACGGCTACTCGCTGGTGCGTCACGTGCTGCGTGAGGCGTCGCTCTCCCTCGACGTGGAGCTGCCCGAGCTCGGCCGGCCGCTGGGCGAGGAGCTGCTGGAGCCCACCCGCGTCTACTCTCTCGACTGCCTGGCCCTGGCCGGCGCGGTCGAGGTGCACGCCTACGCGCACATCACGGGCGGCGGGATCGAGGGCAACCTGTCGCGGTCGCTGCCCGGCGGCCTGGACGCCCTGCTCGACCGGTCGTCGTGGACGCCTCCGGCCGTCTTCGAGGTGCTGGCCGGGCACGGGCGGATCGGGCGGCGCGACATGGACCGCACGTTCAACCTCGGGGTGGGCATGGCGGCCGTCGTCGCGCCGTCGGCCGCCGACGAGGCGGTGCGGCTGCTCGCCGACCGTGGGCTGCCCGCGTGGGTGCTCGGCGAGATCGTGCCCGGCACCGGCCAGGCGCGCTACCGCTGACCGCACCGGCACCCACCGCTCTCGCGCCAAAGGCGCGGGGGCGCGACGAGGTGCCCTGTTGAGACGCTCCGGGGTGCTCCGAGGCGCTCTGGGGTGCTCTGAGGTGCTCTGAGGTGCTCTGGGGTGCTCTGGGGTGCTGCTGAGGTGCGACGAAAGCCCCACGGGCTGGTGCCCGTGGGGCCCGACGCGGTGGACGAGCAGCCTGCTCCCCCGGCGTGATGATCACGCCGGGGGAGCAACTGCGTCAACCAGCAGAACCGCTATCGGCGCCCGGACGTACGGTCTTCGTCGTCTCCGGGCCCGTAGTCATCGGCGTAATCGGCATAGCGATCAGCCAGCTCGTCGTTGAGGTCGTCGGCGTCGTCATTGCGGCTGGAGTCTCCGACCCCGAGTTCGTCGCGAAGACGGTCAAGATCCGTGCCACCGCTGTTGTACTTCAGCTGGCGAGCAACCTTGACCTGCTTGGCCTTTGCTCGGCCGCGCCCCATTGGCTCGACCCCCTCGTGTGGGGTCGTCCCCGACCCCTCGTCGCTAACGCACCACACGCTGACGCCACCTGACTACGGGCGTCAGCCTATCGTTCGCCTATTACCGTACCTGTTTTGCGCCCAGCTCGGTACGTCGTATGGGCGTGGGGCGTCAGTGCCCAAGCCAAATGGCCCTAATCCGCCCGACTTCCGACATTCTGCGCTCGGCTAGCCTATCGGCTGCGACGGCCGGCGGTACGCCCTCGTCCGCGGCCATCTCGAAAATCTTCAGCGTGGTGTCGTAGATCCGCGCCGCCTTCGCCCTGGCCCGTTCCATGTCGAAGCCGCGGATCTCGTCGGCCACCTGGATCACGCCACCGGAGTTGACCACGTAGTCGGGCGCGTACAGGATGCCGCGCTCGGCGAGCTGCTTCTCGACCCCGGGGTGGTCGAGCTGGTTGTTGGCCGCGCCGCAGACGATCTTCGCGCGGAGCCGGGCGACCGTGTCGTCGTCGAGCGCCCCGCCCAGCGCGCAGGGGGCGAAGACGTCGATGTCGGAGGAGGTCAGGCTCTCGGCGTCGGACACCACGTCCACCTCGGGACGGCGGCGCCGCACGCGCTCGACGGCCTGCTCGCTGACGTCGCAGATCACCACGTCGGCGCCGTCCTCGCGCAGGAGCTCCACCAGCCGGTGGCCCACCTTGCCGACGCCCTCGACGCCCACCCGCCTGCCGAGCAGCGAAGCGGTGCCGTAGACGTGCTCGGCCGAGGCGCGCATGCCCTGGAAGACGCCGAAGGCGGTGAGGATGGAGGAGTCTCCGGCGCCGCCGTTGGCGAGCGTGCGGCCGGTCACGAAGCGTGACTCGCGGGCCACGACGTCCATGTCCTCGCTGAAGGTGCCCACGTCGCAGGCCGTGATGTAGCGCCCGCCGAGCGACTCGACGAACCTGCCGTAGGCGCGCAGCAGCGCCTCGCTCTTGTCGCGGGCCGGGTCGCCGATGATGACGGCCTTGCCGCCGCCGTGGTCGAGCCCCGCCAGCGCGTTCTTGTAGGCCATCCCGCGCGAGAGGTTGAGCACGTCGGTCAGCGCCGCCTGCTCGCTCTCGTACGGGTAGAACCTGGTGCCCCCGAGGCCGGGGCCGAGTGCGGTGTTGTGGAGGGCGATGATGGCACGCAGGCCGCTGTGCGCGTCGGCACAGAAGACGACCTGCTCGTGCGTGTCCTTGTGGGACGGGTCGAAGACGTCGGTCACGGTAGTGACTCCCTGTCCGGTCCGCCGCACCTTCGCGGCGGAGATCCCTCCCAGCGTAATGGCCACAACGGTGCGAGCCGATTGTCTTCATGACACGATGCCTCCGTGCTGCCCTATGCCGCGTACCTCCGCGTCTACGAGCCGTTGACCGCCTTCCCCGAGTCAGAGCAGAAGGTCTGGGCCGACTACGCCGATTCACGCGACCGTCCGCGCCGCGCCAACGCGCTCAACCACGAGCACGGCGAGTCGGTCAGGCGCCTGCTCGGCATGCCCCCTCAGCCCGTGCCCGCCCAGGAGAGCCCCAACGCCTACCTGAGGCGCGTGGAGGACCGGCTCTACGTCTGCCCCTGGCAGACGCGCCTGCGGTCGTGGCTGGCCTTCTCACGGCTGCGCGGCAGCACTCCCGTCAAGCTGATGGACCACATGGTCCCCAAGGCGATCGCCGAGCAGACGGCCGACGACTTCGACCGCTACAAGCGCACCCGCGGCTCCTCCGCGCTGCGCACCCACATCCGCACCACCGCCTGGCACGTGCCGCCGTCGTGGTTCGTGCCGTTCGACGGGAACGAGCGCTGGCTGGTGCTCGGCTCGGCCGCCCCGGGGCAGGACGTGACCACGGCCACGGGCCGCAACCTCATCTACGTCACCTCCATGGCCCAGGCGAGGAGGCGGGCGGCGCGGGCCCTTCAGGTGCTGCGCCGCCACCTGGGCGACGTGTCGGCCAACTTCGACGTGGAGGACGTGGCCCGCTGGCTGGAGGAGTTCCACCCGCACTCGCTGGTGGAGCTCGACTACGGCGGGCTGGTCCATCTCATGGACGACGACGCGCTGCAGGCCGACCAGTCGGTGGCCGAGCTGTCGGCGGCCCTCACGGGCCTGGACACGGGTCAAGAAGAACTTGCCTTCGCCATGTATCAGAGGGTCGTTCTCCGCTGGAAGTCAATGCAACTTCTGGAATCTGCCAACTGAGCCCCAATGCAACCGTCTGACCTGCATGAGTAGGTCATGAGTAGCGGCTGCTCGCTTCTGCGAACTGAGCAGTTTGCCGTTTTCACTGCGATACCACGAAACGTGTCGCTAGAATCACCGAGCGTGACATCGCCATGGGGGCGGGCAGTTGGGTCAAAGAAGGGCTCGCCAATCGCTCAGCGTGGCGGTATGGTCACTTCGGGTGATGCCGCATATGGCCCAGAAAAGCCGCACGTTCGGGGCCATAGGGGGACATCCGTGACACGCGCAAAGGCAGTCACAGGATCGCAAACCGGTCCACACGGAGGAGAGGCCGCACAAATGTCAGCTCGTACACCCGAGGCCGAGCCACTGCTCACGCCCGCCGAGGTCGCGACCATGTTCAGGGTCGACCCCAAGACCGTCACGCGGTGGGCCAAGGCGGGCAAGTTGACGTCGATTCGCACCCTTGGTGGTCACCGGCGTTACCGGGAGACCGAGGTCAGGGCTCTGCTGGCGGGGATTCCGCAGCAGCGCTCGGAGTAATGCCGGGGTTCGTCACGGACCTCAGGGGGGTTGAACGGTGGACCAGGCCGACGGCCCGGTCCACCACTGTGACGACGACCGTCGCGAACGGGAGCTGGCGCCGCCCGCCCGGCGCCACCCTTCCGATCCCCTACGCCGGCCGCTCCCCCAGCACCTCCAGGAGCCGGCCGACGTCACCGTCATGGCGAGCGGCCACGGCCAGCAGCGCGACCATCTGGTCGACGAGCATCCTCTCGAGCGTCGGCCGCTCGATGTCACGGTGTTCGAGCCAGTCAAGGCCCGCGGTCTCGACCGAGGCGATCCACGATCGCAGTGTGGCGCGCAGCACGGGACCCGGCTCCTCCACGCCCATCTGCTTCTGCACCTGCCTGCACAGGCGCTGCCGCACCCCGTCGACGATCTCGCCCACCTCGCCCGTGCGGTTGGCCGGGCCGCCGCGCAGCAGCGCCGCGAACCCCGCCGCGTGCTCCTCGGCGAAGTCGAAGTAGCAGGCGAGCCCCGAGGCCAGCTCGTCCAGCGGCCTGCCGCCCCCTTGCGGACGCAGCCGCGACTCCAGCCGCTCGGCCGCGCTCCGCAGCGCCGCCACGTAGAGCTCCTGCTTGCCGCCGAAGTAGTGGTAGACCAGGGCCCGCGAGGCGCCCGCGGCCGTGGCCACGTCGTCGATCGAGACGTCTTCGGCGTCACGCCTGCTGAACAACTCCAGGGCCGCCGCCATGAGCTCCTCTCGGCGGCGGTCGACGGTGAGCCGGCGCCGCGCCGGCCGTGCCGTCTCGGCTGACTTCCCGGCTGTCACACCTGCACAGTAGCCGAGGCCCTGCCCCAATAGCGGACATGTGACCTGACGGTCAATATCAGGCTTCCCTTACCTCAAGCCGTACCCTGGGGCGAACTCGATCGTTTGGTGAGACAAGGTGCCCATCTTCGCATCGCGGGGGAGAGCCATGTCAGGACCACCTGTTAAGTCTTCAACTATCACCGACCTCCGGGACATACCACGGCCCCGGCCCACGATCCGCAACGTCGCCGAGCGTGCCGGCGTCTCAAAATCGCTGGTATCGCTCGTGCTGCGCGGATCTCCGCACGTGAGCGAGCACCGGCGCCAGGCCGTCCTCCAGGCGGCGCGCGAGCTCGGCTACCGGCCGAACGCGGTCGCGCGCAGCCTGGTCGAAGGCCGTACGCACCTCGTCGGCGCGCTCGTCGCCGACCTGCACAACCCGTTCTACGCGGAGTTCCTGGACGGCCTGCAGGAGAGCCTGCACGGCGACGGCCTGCGCATGCTGATCGGCAACAGCCAGTGGGATCCCGCGTTCGAGGACGAGGCCGTGGCGGCGTTCCTCGAGCTCAGGGTCGACGGCCTGGTCCTCTTAGGCATCGCGCCGACCAGCGAGACGCTGATCGAGGCGACCTCGTACACGCCCACGGTCGTCGTCGGGGAACGTGACATCGAGCTGGAAGGCGTCGACATCGTCGTCGACGACGACAGGCACGGGGCCCGCCTGGCCATCGACCACCTGGTGGAACTGGGCCACACGAGGATCGCGCACATCGAGGGCGCGCGGCCGTCCCGCTGCGAGGGCTACCTCGTCGCGATGCGCAGGCACGCGCTCGCGCCGTACATCATGGTCGAGGCCGCCGAGGCGACCGAGGAGGGCGGCAGGATCGCCGCGCTGGCGCTGCTGACCCGCGACCCCCGGCCCACGGCGATCTTCGCCGGCAACGACGTGGTGGCGCTGGGCGTGCTGGCCGCCGCCACCGAGCTGGGGCTGCGAGTGCCCGAGGACCTGTCGGTGGCCGGCTACGACAACACGCACCTGTCGGCCTCCCACCACATCTCGCTGACCTCGGTCGACCAGCCGCGCCGCGCCATGGGCCGGTCCGCCGCCGCCCTGCTGAGCGACCGGATCGGGAACCCCGCGAAGGTCGCCCGGCTGCGCGAGGTCACACCCGAGCTGATCGTGCGGCGTAGCACGGGCCCCGCCTAAGAGGGGTCAAAGCATCGGTCAACCCGCACGGCCACCCCTACCGGTGGAGGTTTACTCGTCAGGGTCATGTCACGAGCTGATCCAGGGGGACAGTCATGCGTGATCCAGAACTGGTGTCCTGTGCCCAGCGCGCCGCGGCCGAGCTCGAGCGCGCCTGGGCGCAGTGGCGCTCGGCCAGGGGGCGGGGCGCCGACACCGGCGGCGAGTCCGTGGCCAGCTACGTCGCCCATTCCCTCGACCACCCGTGGGGCCGCCCCCGCGTCGTGCTCGGCCTGGACGCCGAGGACGCGCGGGAGCTGGCCGCCCTGCTGCAGCGGCAGGAGGTCGGCGAACGCGTCTGGTGAGCACCCGCTTTGCCGTAGGTTGGAGCTCATGCGTGCTCTACCAGCCACCGTTCTCGCCGCGTGCGGCCTGATCGCCTCCGCCTGCGGCGCCCCCGCCAGCGGCGGCGTCACGGCAGGTCAGGCCGCCCCCGCCGCAAGCTCCCCCTCCTCTGAGAGCTCGAAAGGCTCCAGCACCTCCACCGGCGCCTCGACCGGCACCTCCTCGACCGGCACCTCGACCGGCGCTGAGCAGGCGGCGACCTCGGGAGCCGCCCCGGCGCTCTCCGGCAAGGTGGTCGTCATCGACCCCGGCCACAACGGCGGCAACCACCGCGACCCGAAGGCCGTCAACCGCAAGGTCAACGTGCTGACCCAGTGGAAGGCGTGCGACACGACCGGCACGGCGACCTCCGGCGGCTACTCCGAGGCTGCCTTCACCTGGGACGTCTCCACCAGGCTCGCCAAGATCCTCAAGAGCCGCGGGGCCAGGGTCAAGCTGACCAGGGCCGGCAACGACGGCGTGGGCCCCTGCATCACCGAGCGGGCCGCGATCGGCAACCGGGCCAAGGCCGACGCCGCGATCTCGGTGCACGCCGACGGTTCCGCCCCGGCCAACCACGGCTTCCACGTGATCATGCCCCGGAAGATCAACGGCCCCGTCGACCCGGTCGTCGGCGACTCCCGCGCGCTGGGCCTCGCCGTCCGCGACTCCTTCAGGAGGGGCACCGGCCTGCCCTACTCGACCTACATCGGCAGCAGGGCGCTCAGCTTCCGCGACGACCTCGGCGGGCTCAACCTCTCGACCGTGCCGAAGATCTTCGTCGAGTGCGGCAACATGAAGAACGCGGCCGAGGCGGCCAAGTTCCAGGACCCCGCCTTCCGGCAGAAGATCGCAGTGGCGCTCGCGAACGGATTGCAGCACTATCTGAAGACATGATTCCTCGCCCGCGCCTGCTCCGTCACCTGTCCGGCTCCTACGAACTGACCTCCGGCGCCATCGTCTCGGGGCCCGCCGAGCTGGCCGGCGCCGTACTCGCCGCCCTGCCCGGTCTCGACCTGCGGCCGGGCGACGCAGGGGCGATCGACCTGCGGCTGGATCCCGACCTCGGGCCCGAGGCCTACCAGCTCGTCGTGGGCTCGCGCGGCGTGGAGATCACGGCGGGCGGCCGGGCGGGCGCGTTCTACGCCGGGCAGACGTTGCACCAGTTGCTTCCCGACGGGTCCTACCGGTTCTCGCCCGGGGCCTCGTGGAGCGTTCCGGGGGTGCGTGTCGAGGACGGGCCGCGCTACTCATGGCGCGGGCTGCACGTGGACGTGGCCAGGCACTTCTTCCCCAAGCGGGAGATCCTGCGGCTGATCGACCTGATGGCGGTGCACAAGCTCAACCGGCTCCACCTGCATCTGGTGGACGACCAGGGGTGGCGGGTGGAGAGCCGCGCCTACCCGTTGCTGCACGAGGTGGCCTCGCACCGGCCGCGCACGGCGTCCAACTACTACCACGAGCCCGAGTCCTACGACGACCTCCCGCACGGCGGCTACTACACGCTCGACGACCTGGCGGAGATGGCCGCCTACGCCCGCGCCCGCGAGGTCGTGATCGTGCCGGAGATCGACGTGCCCGGCCACGCCTCCGCCATACTGGCCGCCTACCCGTCGCTCGGCCCCACCGGCGAGCCTTTCGAGGTGCTCGACCGCTGGGGCATCTCCCCCGCGATCCTGTCGCCGCTGCCGCCCACGGTCGAGTTCCTGACCACGATCTTCGACGAGCTGATCGGCGCGCTGGGCGAGACGCCCTACTTCCACATCGGCGGTGACGAGGTCGTCCTCGACCACTGGGCGGCCTCACCAGAGATCGACGCCTACCGCGAGTCGCTGGGGATGTCCTCGATGGGGCCGCTGCACGCGTGGTTCCTGCGGCGGCTGGCCGACGTGCTCGCCGAGCGCGGCTCGCGGGCGGTGGTGTGGGACGAGGCGTTCGTCAGCGGCGAGCTGCGGCACGACACGGTGGTGATGCCGTGGCGCGGCATGGAGGTGGGCCGCCGGGCCGCCGCGGCGGGTCACGACGTGGTGGCCACCCCGGTGTTCCCGCTCTACTTCGACTACGCCGAGGCGGCTTCGCCGGACGAGCCGATGGCGATCGGCGACACGATCACGGTCGCGGACGTGGCCGCGTTCGTGCCCGCGCCCGACGGCTGGCCGGACGAGGAGCGGTCGCGGATCATCGGCGCGCAGGCGCAGCTCTGGACCGAGCGCATCCCCGACGCGCGGACGCTCGACTACCGCACCTGGCCGCGCGCGTGCGCGCTCGCCGAGGTGACGTGGTCGGGATCGTCGGGCGCGGACTTCACCGAACGCCTGGAGGCCCACCTGGGACGGCTGGACGCCCTGGGCGTCGAATACAGGCCGTCCGATGGCCCCCGGCCGTGGCAGCGCCGCCGCCCGCACCGGCCCGGCGTCATCCCGGTGGCCGCCGTCATGGAGCGCCTGGACCACTCGACCCACGACGCGGAGTCCACCCGGCCCAGCGTGTGACCGTCACAAGGCGTGTGACCGTCACGAGCCGGGCGGTGGGCGCGTACGGCTAGCGCGCCGCCGTACGACCGATGGCCTCCGTGACGGACGTGAGGCCGTGCCGGCGGACGCGGCGTGAGAGCTGCCGATGGATGCGCGAGGCCCACAGCGGCCCCCCGTACACCCATCCCGTGTAGCCCTGCACCAGCGTGGCGCCCGCCAGCAGCCGTTCCCACACGTCGTCCACGTCCTCGACCCCGCCCACCGAGACGAGCGTCAGCCGGTCGCCCACGCGGGCCCGCAGCCGGCGCAGCACCTCCAGCGAGCGTCCCTTGAGCGGCCGCCCCGACAGGCCGCCGCTCCCGCCCTCGTGCCTGATCGTGGTGTTGGTCGCGATGATGCCGTCGAGCCCCAGTTCCAGCGCAAGGTCGGCGACCGCGTCCACGTCCTCGTCGGCGAGGTCCGGCGCGATCTTCACCAGCAGCGGCGTGCGGCGCGGCGGGGAATCGGCCACGTCCTTGACGGCCGCCAGCAGCGGTCGCAGCAGCGCCACTGCCTGCAGGTCGCGCAGCCCGGGGGTGTTGGGGGAGCTGACGTTGACCACCAGGTAGTCGGCCAGGGGGGCGAGCTCCTTGGCGCTCGCCACGTAGTCGGACACCGCCTCCTGCTCGGGCACCACCTTGGTCTTGCCGATGTTGACGCCGACCACGACGGGCACCCCGCGGGGGCGGCGCAGGCGGCGGGCGGCGGCAACGGCACCGGCGTTGTTGAAGCCCATCCGGTTGACGACGGCCCGCTGCCCCACCAGCCTGAACAGCCGCGGCCGAGGGTTGCCGGGCTGCCCGTGAGCGGTGATGGTGCCGACCTCCACGTGGCCGAAGCCCAGCGCGGCCACGCCCTCGGCGCACGCCGCGTCCTTGTCGAACCCCGCGGCCAGCCCCAGCGGGCCCGGGAAGTGCACGCCGAACGCGCTGACGCGCAGGGCCGGGTCGTGAGGCGCGAGCGCCTTGTGCAGCAGCCGCTTGAGCAGCGGCAGCGTCGACAGGAGCGCGAGGGACCGGACGGTCAGCTGGTGCACGGCCTCGGCGTCGAACCGCCGCAAGACCTGCGTGAACACGAGGCGATACATCACGGGTCAGGCTACCAAGCGGGTCCGGGTGGCCGTTGATCGCGGCCCGCGCTCGGTCACGCACGACGAGCGACGAGAACACTGATCAAGGCCCCTATAGTGGCTCGTATGGCTCAGGTGAAGATCTACGGGCGCCGCGACGTGTGGGCGGGACGGCAGCGCGAGGTGTCGGACCTGCTCCAATCCTGCCTGGTGGAGGCATGGGGGCTGCCTGAGGAGAAGCGGTTCCACCGGTTCCTGCTGCTGGAGGCGGACGACCTCGTCTGCCCGCAGCGGGGCGACGGCTACCTGATCATCGAGGTGGTCTGCTTCACCGGCCGGAGCGACGAGGCCAAGCGGGCGCTCATCCGGGCCGTCTACGACCGGCTCCCGTTCCCGCCCGAGGACGTCGAGATCACGATCATCGAGATGCCGAGGGTCAACTGGGGCATCCGCGGGGTGCCGGCGGACGAGCTGGCGCTGCCGTACAAGGTGGACGTCTGAGCCAGGCGCCCAGCGCGTTCGAGCAGGGGGCGAGGGTCAGGGGTGGCACCGGGCTGACGGTATGGTCCGACTCATGAGCACTCACTATGACGTCGTCGTTCTCGGTGCGGGGCCGGGAGGCTACACGGCAGCCGTACGTTCCGCCCAGCTCGGTCTGCGCGCCGCGGTCGTCGAGGAGAAATACTGGGGTGGCGTCTGCCTGAACGTGGGCTGCATCCCCTCCAAGGCACTGCTGCGCAACGCGGAGCTCGCCCACATCTTCCACAACGAGGCGAAGACCTTCGGCATCAGCGGCGAGGTCTCCTTCGACTACGGCGCCGCCTTCACGCGCAGCCGCAAGGTGGCGGACGGCCGGGTCAAGGGGGTGCATTATCTGATGAAGAAGAACTCCATCACCGAGTACGACGGCCGTGGCACGTTCCTGGACGCCAACACTCTCCAGGTCAACGGCGAGACCATCACCTTCGACCACTGCATCATCGCCACGGGCGCCACCACCAGGCTGATCCCCGGCACGTCGCTGTCGGAGCGCGTGGTGACGTACGAAGAGCAGATCATGACCGACCGGCTCCCCGGCAGCATCATCATCGCGGGGGCGGGCGCGATCGGCGTGGAGTTCGCGTACGTCCTGCACAACTACGGCGTCAAGGTGACCATCGTCGAGTTCCTCGACCGAGTGGTCCCGCTGGAGGACGAGGAGGTCTCCGCCGAGCTGGCCAAGCGCTACAAGCGGCTCGGCATCGACGTCCTGACCTCGACCCGGGTCGACGCCATCGACGACAGCGGCTCCTCCGTCAAGGTGACCGTCACCCGGAACGGGCAGCAGGAGGTCCTGGAGGCCGACAAGGTGCTGCAGGCGATCGGCTTCCAGCCGCGCGTCGACGGCTACGGCCTGGAGAAGACCGGCGTGGCCCTCACCGACCGGGGCGCCATCGCGATCGACGGCCGGTGCCGGACGAACGTGCCGCACATCTTCGCCATCGGCGACGTCACGGCCAAGCTCATGCTGGCCCACGCCGCGGAGTCCATGGGCGTCATCGCGGCCGAGACCATCGGCGACGCGGAGACCATGGAGCTCGACTACGTGATGATCCCGCGGGCGACCTACTGCCAGCCGCAGGTGGCGAGCTTCGGCTACACCGAGACGCAGGCCCGCGACCTGGGCTATGACGTGAAGACGGTCAAGTTCCCGTTCACGGCGAACGGCAAGGCGCACGGCCTGGGCGACAGCGCCGGCTTCATCAAGATCATCAGTGACCAGCGGTACGGCGAGCTGCTCGGCGCCCACCTGATCGGCCCCGAGGTGACGGAGCTGCTGCCGGAGCTGACCCTGGCCCAGCAGTGGGACCTGACCGTGCACGAGGTCGCGCGCAACGTGCACGCCCACCCCACGCTCGGCGAGGCGGTCAAGGAGGCGATCCACGGCCTGGCCGGCCACATGATCAACATGTGACGACGTCCGTCGAGGATCGGTACGGCGCCGCCGTACCGATCGCCTGCCGCGCGGGCTGCGCCGATCAGCCGTTCACGCCGTGTACAGGCCGGCCGCGGCCAGCACCAGCGCGGCCACGGACGCGACGGTGCGCAGGTGGTTCCAGCGTGTCCAGCGCGGAGAGTAGCCGGACCAGTCGAGGGCGCCGGAGTCGAGCGCGTTGTTCATCGGCACGTTCACCACCGCCGTGACGCCCAACACGCCGAGGAAGTAGGCCGCGGCGGCGACGAGGAAGAGGGTCCCGGCCGTCGCTCTCCCGTCGCGCATGAGCAGGAGAAGGCCGGTCACCAGGGACGCCACGGGCGCGAGCAGGAACACCGGCAGGAACCACGCGTTGAGGATCTTCACGTTGACGCTGCTCATGGTGGCGGTCGCCTGGGCCGGCTCGATCGCGTCGAGGGACCGCATGACGATCACAGAGAAGGTGTAGAACAGCCCGGCCATGAGGCCGTTGAGGAGTAGCGCGAGGATCGCGAGAACCGGCAGCATGCCACGATGATCCCAGCGGCCCGCCCACGCCGCGAGTGGTTGATCCTCCCGACCGGTTTCGTGCATGGCAAGGCGAGGGGGCCGGATACCACCCCGGCCCCCGCCACCACACGGCATAGAGCTCCGCGAAGAGTCGTCTGCGCCGGTCCGACAATACCCTCTGCTCCATGATGATCGCGCTCTGTAATCAAAAAGTGATTCCAGAGAATTTCTCGGATTCCGTTTGGCGTCATGGTGCCCTCTGCCCGGATCAAGGCAGTAGAGTGCCGACATCGACAATCCGTAGTCGGGCAGTTACCAACCGTCGCAAATGCGGACACAGTCGAAATTGCTCCGCGAAGCAGTAAAAGGGGACACCCTCCCCGAGTCTGAAAGGGGGACAGAATGCCGTCCCAACTCGCCCTTCTGAGCGCTGTAAGCGTCATCGTCGCTATTCTCTGGCTCACCTACTACGCGATCCGGCGACTCTCCGACGTCGCCCCGACGGCCATCGCCGCCGTGATCACCGCCCTGGCCGCGCTGCTCACGGCCACGGCTCACCTGTTCGGCCTGCTGCCCACCTGATCCGGGCACCCGCACCGCCCCGGCCTCTCCTCTCGAGAGGCCGGGTCCACGCCGGCGCCGTCGCCGTCAGTGAGCGCCACCCGCCAGGTTGAGGCCGACGACGCCGCAGACGATGAGAACGATCGAGACGATCCGCACGACGGACGCCTCCTCTCCCAGGATGAGCATCCCCAGGGTGGCGGTCCCCACGGCCCCGATCCCGGTCCAGACGGCGTACGCCGTACCGACATCGAGGCTCTTGAGCGCGAACGCGAGCAGCCCGAAGCTGAGCACCGCGAAGACGGCGAACCCGACGCTCGGCAGCGGCTGGGCGAACCCGTCGCTGAGCTTGAGCGAGTAGGCCATCGCCACTTCGAACAGACCGGCCGCGATGACGACGAACCAGGCCATGACGGCTCCCTCCCAGGAGGCGTCGTCTTTGCGGACCGGGTACGGCGCGTCTCGTCCGGGCGGGGCCCGGATCGGGCTCGCGTCCACGACAACGGCCGTACCCGCCTGACGATTCCCCGGCGAGAGGGCTTCTTGACGTGCTTCCCGGTCGTGGGCTTGGCCGTGCCCTTGACCGGCTCGCAGGAGAGCGCCGTGGCACGGTTCAGGAGCGCTCCGGTTCGAGGTGCAGCGCGGTGATCCCGCACTCGAACGGCCGCGCGGTGACGAGGCGGAGCCGCTGGTAGGCGTCCGGGTTGCCGAACACCGGCATTCCGGCACCGATCGCGGTCGGGTTGACGAACAGGTGGAGCTCGTCGAGCAGCCCCTCGGCGATCAGGTTCGACACGAGCGTGCCGCCGCCATAGGCGATCATGTCGCCGCCCGGCTGGGACTTGAGCCGGTTCACGGTCTCGGCCAGGTCGCCGCCGGCGACGACGGCGTTGTCCCACGGCGACTCGGTGAGGCTGTTGGAGATCACGACCTTGGGCGTGTTGTTCATCCAGTCGACGGACGCCTTGTCCTCGCCTTCCGGCTGCGACGCCCAGTGCGGGATGAACCCCTCGGCGAGCCTGCGGCCCAGCACGATGCAGTCGACCGGTTGGGTGAGCGCCGTGATGTAGGCGTTGATGTCGTCGGTCCACGGGAACGTCATCCAGTCCATCTCGCCGTTCGGGCCCGCCATGTAGCCGTCGACGGTGGTCTGGACCTGGAGCTTGAACTTGCGCATGAGCCGCATCCTTCCGGTTTCCGCTTCGCTTTCGATGTCTCCACCCTCCCGCGGCGCCCTTAAGGTCTCCTTCCGCCATCCTTACGACCCGTTCCGCATGCCCTTAAGAGCGATTTCTCCGATCTAGGAACGATCCTGGCCTGGATAGGATCCAGGCTGGGCGGCATGGACACACCTCAACCCTTCCGGGTCGACATCCCGCAGGCCGACCTCGACGAGCTCGACGACCGCCTCGCGAGGACCCGCTGGCCCGACGAGCTCCCCGGCGTCGGCTGGTCGTACGGGGTCGCCAAGGACTACCTCACCGAGCTCGTGCACTACTGGCGCACCGGCTACGACTGGCGCCGCCAAGAGGCCCGGCTCAACGCCTTCCCCCAGTTCACCACCACGATCGACGGCCAGAACATCCATTTCCTGCACGTTCGCTCACCTGAGCCGGACGCCACCCCGCTGATCATCACGCATGGATGGCCGAGCACGGTGTACGAGTTCCTCGACATCATCGGCCCGCTGACCGACCCCCGCTCGTACGGCGCGGACCCGGCGGACGCCTTCCACCTCGTCATCCCGTCGGTGCCCGGCTTCGCGTTCTCCGGCCCGACCCGCGAGCCCGGCTGGGGATCGAACCGCACCGCACGGGCCTGGGCCGAGCTGATGCACCGCCTCGGCTACGAGAGGTACGGCGCGCAGGGCGGCGACTTCGGCAGCATCGTCTCGCCGGAGCTCGGCCGGGTCGCCCCGGACAAGGTCATCGGCGTGCACGTCAACGCGCTCGCCAACGCGTCGACCCCGACCGACCCGAGCGACCTGGACAGGTTGTCAGAAGCCGAACGGGAACAGGCGCGGCAGCAGGAGATGTGGTGGTACACGCACTCCGGCTACGCCACCCAGATGGGCACCCGGCCGCAGACCCTGGCGTACGCGCTCAACGACTCACCGGCCGGGCAGCTCGCCTGGAACATGGAGTGGTTCGTGGACTGGGACCCCGCGCGAACGGAGCAGGCCCCGGTGGACCGGGACGCGCTCCTCACCGACGTGACGATCTTCTGGCTGACCTCGACGGCGGGCTCAGCCGCGCGGCTCTACTTGGAGGCGGGCGAGGAGGGCTGGGGCAAGCGCCCCGCGCCCTCGCCGGTGCCGACCGGGGTGGCGAACTTCCCCGGCGACAACGCGATCCGCGGCCTGGCGGAGCTGTCCAACACCGTGACGTACTGGTCGGAGCTGCCCCGAGGCGGCCACTTCGCCTCGCTCCAGGCCCCGGACCTGCTGACCGAGGACATCCGGACGTTCTTCCGGAGTCTGAGACACCAGGAGGCTCTGCCCGAGTCCCGCAAGCCAGACAGAGATGGTTTTCTCCGCCCATAGAAGATCCGGAGGCATAGACTCGCGGTGACGAGGGGAGCACCGTGTGTCTGAGGTCGTTGCCTACTACGTGGATGAGTCCACGACCGTCCAGTTAGAGATCGAGCCATCGCCAGGTTTCCAGCCCGCGGGCCCGGGTGAGATCGTCGGCAAGGTGCGGGAATCCTTGGACCCGGCTGTCAAGGCCGCTCAGGTGGTGCTGGAGCGGGTGCGGGAGGCGTGCCCCGACGAAGTCCAGGTCAAGTTCGGCATCAAGGCCACCGGGACCATGAACTGGCTGGTGGCGAAGGCAGCCACGGAAGGCAACTTCGAGGTCACCCTTACCTGGCGGTCGGGCGCGGCCGAAGACAAGCAAGGAAGCGCCGCGACCGGGCAGGACCCGGCCGGGACATGAGCCGCACCGGTCCGGCCGACCGGTCTTGGATCACGGCGATTCACCTGCGCGAGGACGACGAGGCCCCGATCGGCTCGGGCCTGGTGGTGGACGAGCGGCGCGTGCTCACCTGCGCGCACGTGGCCCGGCCGAAGGGGCAGCCGGAGCGGCCTGACCTGTGGGTGGCCTTCCCCATGGTGGAGGACTCCCTGCCGCCCCGCCGGCGGGTGCGTGAGAGGACCTTCGCCGAGCCCGTTCACCTTACCGATCTCGTCGTCCTGCACCTGGACGAGGAGATCCCCGCCGGGGCGAACCCCGCCCCGCTGCGCTTCCCCCCAGGGAGCGAGATCCACTCTCGCTCATGGTGGGCGCATGGATTCCCCGGCGGGGATCCGGCCGGAAACACGGCGGACGGCGTCGTGGGGGAGATCTTAGGCTATGGGAAGCTCCGCCTGGACTCGGAGTCCCGCTATCACGTCGAGGTCGGCTTCAGCGGGGCGGGTCTGTGGTCGGGCGACTTTCGCGCGGTGGTCGGGGTGGTCTGCCAGGCGGCGCACCGTAACGGCGACGGCCAGGCCGTCAGCATGCACTGGGCTTTCAGGCAGTTGGAGGGCGAGAAACTCGGGGAGCTCACCAAACGCCTGGCCGATCAGGCCGATGAGACGGCGCTGGCCGCGTGGGGATGGGAGCTCGCCAAGGATCCGCAGGCGAGGTCGCACTGGCGTCCCAAAGCGCGGGGTGTGACCCGGGAGAGCGAGCGCGGATACCGCTTCCGGGGGCGGGACGCGGCCTTACGGGCTGTCAAGGACTGGTTGGACCGTGCGGACACCGAGCGCAAGGCGCTGGTCGTCACCGGTTCTCCAGGGGTGGGCAAGTCGGCGGTGCTGGGCCGGATCATCACCACGGCGGATCCCGCTGTCCGAGCGCGGCTTCCGGTGACCGACTCAGCGGAGAAGGCCACGGTGGGCTCGGTGGCGTGCGCGGTGCACGCCAAGGGCAAGACCGCGCTGGAGGTGGCCGCCGAGATCGCCCGCGCGGCCAACCGCGTGGCCCCCGGCGCCGTCAGCGATCTGGCGACGGTGGTGCAGCAGGCACAGGCCGAGCAGACCGGTCGTCGCTTCAACGTGGTCATCGACGCGTTGGATGAGGCGACGACACCTGCTGAGGCCCGCGCCATCGTCACCGGCATCGTTCTGCCGCTCGTGGAGACGTGTGACGACGTGCGCGTCGTGGTCGGCACCCGCAAACGCGATGACGGTGGGGACCTGATCCGGACCTTCGGGCATGGCCTCAAGACCGTCGATCTGGACGAGGCCGAGTATTCCCGCCTTGAGGACCTGAGCCATTTCGCCATGGCGACCCTGCGGCTGATCGGGAGTGAACGGCTCGGCAACCCGTACGAGGCGGAGGTCGTGGCCCGTCCGGTCGCCGACCGGATCGCCGTTCTCGCGAAGGGCAACTTCCTGATCGCCGGTCTGATCGCACGTACCTATGGCCTCTACGACACCGTGGCCAGAGAGCCCGGCCAGGTGGACTTTCCCGCCGATATCCGGTGGGCGCTCGATGAGCATCTGGAACGGCTCCCCGCTGTGGAGGAGATCCCGGCGCGGACCGTACTGGCCGCGCTGGCCTTCGCCGAAGCTCCGGGATTCACCGCGGACCTCTGGGCCGTGGCATTGCGCGCCCTGGAAGGCATCGACATCGCACCGGACCGGTTGTCCCGGTTCGCGCGCTCGTCGGCGGCGAGCTTCCTGGTGGAGTCCAGCGCTTCGACAGCCCCGGTGTTCCGGCTCTTCCATCAGGCCCTCAACGACACGTTGCTGGCGGCCAGGACAGACTTCCATGCCCGCGAGGACGACGAGCGGAGGCTCACCAGGGCCTTCATCGAGCACGGCACGAGCACCGGCTGGGTGTCCGCCCCCGACTACCTGCTGCGCTCGCTACCCCTCCACGCGGTCAAGGGCCGGGCGATGGACGAACTGCTCGCCGTGGACGAGTATCCGCTTCATGCGGATCTGATGCGGTTGACACCCCTGGCACGCAGAGCGGCCACGCCGCAGGGCAGGCAGCGCTCGCGCCTGCTCCGATCCTCCCCCCAGGCTGTGGCCGCGGAGCGGCCGGACGAGCGGCTGGCGCTGCTGAGCATCTCGGAGGCCCTGGACGCTCTCGGGAACGCCTACCAGCGGATGCCGCACCCGTCGCCGTACCGGGCGATGTGGGCTCAGGCCGCACCCCGCCTCATGGAGACGGTGCTCACCGGCCATGACGCCGCCGTCAACGGCGCCTGCGCCGTGACCGTCGACGATCGCACGCTCCTGGCGACCGCCGGCTCCGACAGGACCGTACGCCTGTGGGACCCGGCCACCGGCACGCAGATACGCGCCCTTACCGGGCACACCGCGAAGGTCACCGCCGTCCGCGCGTTCATGACCGCCGGTGGGTCCATGCTGGCCTCCTCCAGCATGGACAAGACCGTGCGCGTCTGGAACCCGGCCACCGGAGACCACCTGCGGACCTACAAGGGTCACACCTACGGGGTCACCGGCCTGTGCACGCTGATCGTGGACGGCCGTACCCTGCTGGTCACCACCAGCGACGACAGGACGGCACAGGTGTGGGACGCCGCCACCGGCCGCCGGCTGCGCACGCTGACCGGGCACACCGCGGAGGTCACCGGGGCCGGCGCCGTCACCCTTGACGGCCGCCCACTGCTGGCCACCGCCGGGCAGGACCGAACCATCCGCCTGTGGGACCCGGTCACCGGCGTCTGCCTTCGCACCTTGGCCGCTCACACCGAGGGGGTCAGAGGCCACTCGCGCCGGGTCACCGGCGTGTGCGGCCTCACTGTGGACGGCCGTCCCCTGCTCGCCTCCACCAGCCGCGACAGCACCGTCCGCCTGTGGGATCCGGCCACGGGCGTCTGCCTGCGTACCATGCTCGGTCACACCAGCGAGGTGACCGACGTCTGCGCTCTCACCGTGGAGGGCCGCACGCTGCTGGCCACCACAGGGGGCGACAGATTCGTCCGGATCTGGGATCCGGCGACGGGAGAGCAGGTCGGCAGCCTGGGAGGCCACACCAACGCGGTCAACTCGGCCAGCGCTCTGACCAGCAACGGTTACCCCCTGCTCGCCACGGCGAGCCGCGACCGCTCCGTGCACCTCTGGGCCGCGGACACCGGCACCATGCTCCGCCCGCACCGGTCGCTCCCGTACGGAGTCACCGGCCTGTGCCTGCTCAGCGTGGATGATCGCCCCGCGCTGGTGACGACCGGCCGGGACCGCATGGTCCACCTCCGGGACCCGAAGACCGGTGACCCTGTCCGCACACTTGCCGGGCACCAGGCCACGGTGAGCGCGGCCTGCGCCCTCAGGGTGAGCGATCGTACGGTCCTGGCGACCACCGGTGACGACAAGACCGTACGCTTGTGGGACCCGTCCACCGGGGCCTGCTTGCACGTCCTCACGGGACACGACAAGAGCGTCACAGCCGCGTGTGCTCTGGGCGAGGTGCTGGTGACGACAGGCCGCGACCACACGGTGCGCATGTGGGACGCGGCCACCGGCACGCCTCTGCGCACCATGACCGGTCACACCGGAGTCGTCAACGCAGCCTGCCCTGTAAGCGTGAACGGCAGGACCGTGCTCGCCACCGCGAGTCGCGACACCACGGTTCGCCTGTGGGATCCGGCGACCGGCCGGGCGGAGGGTGTCTTCGTCGCGCACGAGCGCTCGGCGGTCACCGGCCTGTGCACCGTTCAGTACGATCACTGGACGCTCCTGGTGACGACCAGCCGCGATCAGACGGCCAAGCTCTGGCACCCGGCCTCAGGCGACCGCCTGCTCACCCTCCGCGGACACACGGACACCGTCAGCGCCGCCTGCGCGGTGACTGTGGATGGTCGGATGCTGCTCGCCACGTCGAGCTACGACCGCACGGTGCGCCTGTGGGATCCGGCGACGGGTTCGTGCCTGCGGGTCGTGCCTGTCCAGCACGAGGCTCTGGCACTGTGCCCGATTCCCGGAGGGGTGGCGGTCGGCCTGACCGCAGGAGTACTCGCCGTCAGCCTGTCGAGGTGAGAGGAAGAGGCGGTGTCCGGGAGGGCCTCGGTCAGGTGCCGACGTAGGCCGCGAGGTGCTCGCCGGTGAGGGTGGAGCGGGCGGCGACGAGGTCGGCGGGCGTGCCCTCGAAGACGATCCGGCCGCCGTCGTGGCCGGCTCCGGGGCCGAGGTCGATGATCCAGTCGGCGTGCGCCATGACCGCCTGGTGGTGCTCGATGACGATGACCGACTTGCCGGAGTCGACGAGCCGGTCGAGCAGGCCGAGCAGCTGTTCGACGTCGGCGAGGTGGAGGCCGGTGGTCGGCTCGTCGAGGACGTAGAGGCCGCCCTTCTCGGCCATGCGGGTGGCCAGCTTGAGCCGCTGCCGCTCGCCGCCGGACAGCGTGGTGAGCGGCTGGCCGAGGCCGAGGTAGCCGAGCCCGACGTCGGCGAGCCGGTCGAGGATGGCGTGCGCGGCCGGCGTGCGCGCCTCGCCGGCGCCGAAGAACTTCTCGGCCTCGGTCACGGACATCGCGAGCACCTCGCTGATGTCGCGACCGCCGAGGTGGTGGTCCAGCACCGATGCCTGGAACCGCTTCCCCTCGCACTCCTCGCAGACGGTGGCGACACCGGCCATCATCGCCAGGTCGGTGTAGATGACGCCGGCGCCGTTGCAGGTGGGGCAGGCGCCCTCGGAGTTGGCGCTGAACAGCGCCGGCTTCACGCCGTTGGCCTTCGCGAACGCCTTGCGGATCGGGTCGAGCAGTCCGGTGTAGGTCGCCGGGTTGCTCCGTCGCGAGCCGCGGATCGCGCCCTGGTCGATCGACACCACACCCGCGTCGTCGGGGATCGACCCGTGCACGAGCGAGCTCTTGCCCGAGCCGGCGACGCCGGTGATCACGACGAGCACCCCGAGCGGGATGTCGACGTCGACGTCGCGCAGGTTGTTCGCCGTCGCGCCGCGGATCTCCAGCGCGCCTGTGGGCTCGCGCACCGTCTCCTTGAGGGCGGCCCGGTCGTCGAGATGGCGGCCGGTGATGGTGCCGCTGGCCCGCAGCCCCTCGACGGTGCCCTCGAAGCAGACGGTGCCACCCGCCGTGCCGGCGCCGGGGCCGAGGTCGACGACGTGGTCGGCGATCGCGATCGCCTCCGGCTTGTGCTCCACGACGAGCACCGTGTTGCCCTTGTCGCGCAACCGCAGCAGCAGGTGGTTCATCCGCTGGATGTCATGAGGGTGCAGACCGATGGTGGGCTCGTCGAAGACGTAGGTGGTGTCGGTGAGCGAGGAGCCGAGATGGCGGATCATCTTGGTGCGCTGTGCCTCGCCGCCCGACAGCGTGCCCGACGGCCGGTCGAGGCTGAGATAGCCCAGCCCGATCTCCACGAACGAGTCGAGCGTGTGCCCCAGCTTCGCGAGCAGCGGCGCCACCGACGGCTCGTCCAGGCCGCGGACCCATTCGGCCAGGTCGTTGATCTGCATCGCGCACGCATCGGCGATGTTGATCCCGCCGATCCGCGACGACCGGGCTGCCTCGCTGAGCCGGCTGCCGCCGCACTCCGGACAGGCGGTGAAGGTGACCGCCCGGTCCACGAACGCCCGGACGTGCGGCTGCAGCGCCTCCCGGTCCTTGGAGAGGAACGACTTCTGGACCTTGGGAATCAGCCCCTCGTAGGTGAGGTTGACGCCGTTGACCTTCACCTTGGTCGGCTCGCGGTGGAGGAAGTCGTGCAGCTCGGTCTCGGTGTAGTCGCGGATCGGCTTGTCCGGGTCGACGAAGCCCGACTCGGCGTAGATCCGCACTGTCCAGAAGTTGTCGGACTTCCAGCCGGGGATGGTGAACGCGCCCTCGGCGATCGACTTGGAGTCGTCGTACAGTTGGGACAGGTCGATGTCGGTCACCGATCCCATGCCCTCGCAGCGCGGACACATGCCGCCGGTGATGTTGAAGTCGCGCCGCTCCTTCACGGTCTTCCCGCCGCGCTCGAGCGTGACCGCACCCGCTCCGCTGATCGAGGCGACGTTGAAGGAGAATGCCTGGGGCGAGCCGATGTGCGGCTGCCCGAGCCGGCTGAACAGGATGCGCAGCATCGCGTTGGCGTCGGTGACGGTGCCCACCGTGGAGCGGGAGTTCGCGCCCATCCGCTCCTGGCCGACGATGATCGCCGTGGTCAGCCCTTCGAGCACGTCGACCTCGGGCCGCGCCAGCGTCGGCATGAAGCCCTGCACGAACGCGCTGTAGGTCTCGTTGATCAGTCGCTGCGACTCCGCGGCGATCGTGCCGAACACCAGCGAGCTCTTGCCCGAACCGGAGACGCCGGTGAACACCGTCAGCCGGCGCTTCGGGATCTCGACGCTGATGTCCTTGAGGTTGTTCACGCGCGCGCCGTGCACGCGGATCAGATCGTGGCTGTCGGCAACGTGCGGCGCGGAAGGCTGCGTGTCCATCCTCGTGGCCATGCTCATCGTCTCTCCAACTGTCGGGCGGCGCGCCATCGCGGCAAGGGGAAGCTCGCGTGAACGGCGATGTCCATGGCAGTCAGGGTAGGTGCGGCTCCGAGACCCGCGCTTCTCGAATCCTGACCGGTCTGGTCACATGCGTACCAGCTCCAGTAGCTGATAAGTCAACACCGCGGGCTGCATAGCCGGGAAGCCGCGTAGCGTTCGTGTCTCCAGCCCTGCCTGCCGCGCCAGGGACTTCAGCAGTTCGTGGTTGCCGAGGCTGCTGAATCCCAAGAAGATCCGCCCGTCCGGTCGGACGTAGTGCGCCGCCTGGTCCAGGAAGCTTCGATGAGTGGTGTAGCCAGGATCGAATATCGCGCGTTCCAGCACGTTGTGCACCACATGGTCAGGTGGAAGCTCGATGAAGCTGGAGTTCCAGAAGATGGCGTCGAAACGCGCTCCCTCCTCAAGTTCCGCGAACAGGTCGCTGCGCAGCACACGCACCCTCTCTCCGACGCCGTGCCTGCGGACGTTGAGCCGGGTGTTCTCGACGGCCTCCTCGCTGATGTCGAGGGCGGTGACCTCCGCGCAGCCCTTCAGCGCGGCGGTTACGGCGGTCACGCCGGCACCGCAGCCGATTTCCAGGAATGACCCCTGATCCGGATAGGGAAGCCAGGTGGTGAACAGCTGGGTCGACAGGTCGTGGACGGGAGCGAAAACTCCAGGGAGCAGATCCCATTCTCTGCCCAGGAGGGAGAAGACGGGAGGGCGCTGGGCTACGGCGGCGTTCATCCGGAGGAGTGCGCTTCCGAGACGGAGGCCGGGCTGATCCTCGCTGGTTGTCATCCGGTGGCCAGACGTCCGGTTGCCGTCGCATCGCCTCTGGGAAACTCCTGCCCGAGCAGCCGCAGGAGTGGTGCGGCTTTCACCGCCGTCTCCTCGAACTCGGCCTCGGGATCCGACAGAGCGATGATCGCACCGCCGACTCCGAACTCGATGCCCTCCGAGGACATCACCGCGGTTCGGATCGCGATACTGAAGTCCGCGGCTCCCGACAGGGAGAAATAGCCGATCGCGCCCGAATAGACACCGCGCGGCCCTTGTTCCAGCTCGTCGATGATCTGCATCGTGCGGATCTTCGGGGCCCCTGTCATGGAGCCGCCGGGGAACGACGCTCTCAGGCAGCCGACGGCCGAGGCCCCGGGCTTGAGCCGGGCGCGTACCGTGCTCACCAGTTGGTGGACCGTGGCGAAGGTCTCGACGTCGAAGAGCGGGTCGACGTGCACCGAGCCGGCCGCGGCGTTCCTGCTCAGGTCATTGCGGACGAGGTCCACGATCATCAGGTTCTCCGCGCGGTCCTTGGGATGAGTCGCCAGATCGTTCCGCAGCCGTTCGTCCTCGGCCGGGTCCGCCGAGCGTGGACGTGTGCCTTTGATGGGCTTCGACTCGACGACGCCGTCGGCGTCGATCCGCAGAAATCGCTCCGGAGAGGTGCTGAGAACGGAGAGCGGCCCCAGGCGCAGGAGCGCCGCGAACGGCACGGGGTTCTGCTGCCGCAGCAACCGGTAGGCGTTCCAGGGGATGAAGGTGCCCGGGACGGTCAGCATGTTCGTCAGACAGATCTCGTAGGACTCGCCGGCAGCCGTCTCATCCTGGCAACGGGCGATCAGCCCCAGATAGCGGTCTCTGGGATGGCGCAGGCGGATGCGGCCCGCGCGGCCGTGGGAGTCGATGGCCGGCGGGCCAGGGACGGGCGCGTGCTCGCCGGCCGTTCGTTCCAGCCGGGCCTGCACGTCGTCGAGCCATCGCGTCGCGGCGGCATCGTCGTGGGGTTCGGCGAGGGCGAGCAGGTAGATGTCCCGGGCGACGTGGTCGAAGACGATCATCCTGTCCGCGAAGACCATGACCGCATCCGGGTACGGTGAGCGATGGCAGCGGTCTCCCCCGCATTCGGCTTTGAGCTCGTAGCCGAGGTAGCCGACCCAGCCGAGCGTGAAGTCGAACGGCAGGCCCGGCACGTGAGTGCGGAGGGAAGCCAGATCATTCTCGAGCCAGTCGAAGAACGGTCCCTGATGGACTGCCGTTCCGGCGGCAGACTCGATCATGAGACGGCCGTGCCAGACATCGGCGCTCACCACACGGGCCAGCGGCCCGCCGGCGCAGCCCATGAAGGAGAACCGTCCATCCCGGTCTCCGGATCTGCTGCTGTCCAGCCAGAAGGCGTAGGGAGCATCGGAGTACAGCGCGTCGTACACCGCTTCGGGGGTGATGTCGGCGATGACGGCACGGACGATGACGTGTCGGCCGGCCGACACGTGCGGGACAAGCGGGGCATGGCCAGGTGATACGAACGTGGTCGCCGCCCTGGGCGTGGTCGCCGATCCGCCTCGTTCGTCCTGCCACCGGCGCGTGAGAGCCGCGAAGTTACGGAAGAGCCTCATGCCGTGCTCGGTGCAGATGGATTCGGGGTGGAACTGCACCCCCCACATCGGGCGCTCCCGGTGCCGAAGGCCCATGATGACGCCGTCCGAAGTCCAGGCGGTGGCGACGAGATCGGGCGGCGGTTCGACGGCGGCGAGGGAGTGATACCGCACCGCCATGAACGGCGAAGGCAGTCCGGCGAAGATGTCCTCCCCGGTGTGCTCCACCGGCCAGCAGGTGCCGTGTTCGGCGCGGGGAGCGAGTCCGACCTTGCCGCCAAAGACGTAACAGATCCCCTGGTGCCCCAGGCAGATGCCGAGCAAGGGTATTCCCGCGGTCGCGATGATCTGCGCGGAGATCCCGAAGTCACCCTCCCTGTCGGGACGGCCTGGACCGGGGGATATCACCACGTTGTCGAAGTCCCGGAGAGACCGCGGGTCCCATCCGGGCTCGTCATTGCGGATGACGGTCGGCTCGCTCCCGTTCGCCTCCGCGAGGTAGTGGGCCACATTGTGGGTGAAGGAGTCGTAGTTGTCGATGATCAGAGTTTTCACGGCTTCCTTACCAGTCCAGAGGGCCGCACCGGGCAGGGCGCTCATCCGTTCGCGGTCCGGAAGGCCATCCGCAGGAGTTCGGGCCTGCGGATGATCTTTCCGTCGGGATTTCTCGGGACGGCGGCTGCCAGGTGGAAGCGCCGTGGGATCTTGAAGTCGCTCAGCCGGTCGCGGCACCAGCGGGCGAGGAGATCCGCTGTGAGCGTTTCGTCACCGCCCACATAGGCCTCGATGGTCGCGTCACACACCACGACCGCTTCCCGGACGGACGGATGCCCGCGAAGCACGGCCTCGACCTCTCCGAGGTCGACCTTCAACCCTCCGACCACGACCACGGAGTCGGTGCGACCGAGGATGTGCAGATGGCCTGTCCTCGCCTCGCCCACGCACCGGTCGAAGGTACGCAGCCACCCGTCGTCGTACCGTCCGTGCTGCTCGGTGTACAGGTAAGGGGAACGTTCCAGAGCGACATGGAGCTCACCCGCGAGTTCCCTCACTCGCATGTCACGGGTGGGAGTCCCCACGCAGGGCGGCGCGCAGCCTCCGGCGAGGTCCGCCGCGACGAGGCCGGTCTCCGTGGTGCCGTACACCGGCCGGATGGTGGTCCCGAAGGCGTCCGCGAACCGGTCGTACACCTCTTGGGGGAGCATCTCCCCCGCCGACACGGCCAACCGCAGCGCGGGCGGTTTCCGGTGCCGGCGACGAGAAAGGAGGTCGAAGTGTACGGGGACCCCGAAAATCGCGTGCGCTCCGGTCTCAGCGGCAGACTGTAAGACGTCGGCGGGGTTGATCCGCGCTGGGAACACCAGCTCGACTCCCGCGTTGAGGGCGTGCAGAAGGCCGCCCACCAGCCCCATGGTGTGGGTCAGCGAGTTGAGGAGCACGAGCCGCTCACCCCGCCCGGGCATACCCTCCAGTGCGGCGTACCGGTCGAGTTCGGCGAGCAACGAGCCGGAGGACCGGCCGACGGCTTTCGGCGCACCCGTCGACCCGGAGCTGAACTGCACCAGGCAGATGTCACTCTCGGCGGAGCGGCCGGTCACCCGGCGCTCCACACGGACGTGGTGCTCGTCCGCCAGAATCGCCGTCGCCTTGCCCGGCGTCGCGGCCGGAGAAAGCACGTACTGGGGCTCACACAGGGACAGGACGCGCTCGAACTCACCGGCGGATGACCGGTGGTCGACCAGGATCACCTGCGCGCCGAGCGACCAGGCCGCGAAGAGCGTCTCCACCTGCGTCACCCCCGGCGGCACGCACAACGCGACGGTGGACCCACGCCCGGCACCGCGCGCCCTCAAAGCCGTCGCCCGTTCGGTGATGCGCTCCCTCAGCTGCCCCAAAGTCACTTCATGCGGAACCCTCGCCCAGACCGCGGACGCCGCCCCGCGTCCAAGGATGTCCGCACCCCACCACGTACGGGTTTCAGCTGCCATCGGTGACCACCTTCCTTGTTGATCCTTCGCGGTGATGCTCGCCGGCCCGCGAGCCCAGCGCCGCGGGGCCGAAACCGATGAGTGCGGCCAGCAAGGCGAGCACGGACGCCACGGCGGGTGCCGCATAGCCGGTCCGGGCGCCGGCCACATCCACGATCCAGCCGCCGATGGCAGCGCCGGCCGAGATGCCGATGAGCATCCCGGTGTTGGTGAGCGTGATGCCCTCGTTGATCCGCGCCGGCGGCACCAGCTCGTGGACGAGCGTCATGCTGGTGATCATGGTCGGCGCGGTCGCCACACCGGCGACGAAGAGCAGCACGGCAAGCGTCCAGATGTCCCCCGCGAACAGTACGGGCTGCATGAGCACGGCCATGGCGGTGACGCACGCCAGGAAGCGCGCCGAAGTCGTGTGCCGCGCTCTGAGGGTGCCGAATGCCAGCCCCGCGATCGCCGAACCCGCGGCGAGGAGGCCCAGGATCACGCCCGCGGCCGAGGCGTGGCCCAGCGATTCGGCATAGGCCACGGTGACGACCTCCACACTGCCGAAGATCACACCGGTGAACAGGAACGTCGCGATGATCTCCTTGATCCCGCCGACGCGCAGAGGTGATCCGGTGCCGGCCGTGACGGGATGCACGGCGGGTTCGGTCCGGCGCTGGGCGGCGAAAAGCAGCGTTCCAGCCAGGAGCAGCGCGGTCGCGGTGGTCAGTCCCGCCTCGGGCATGACCATGGCGCACAGCAGGGTCGCCAGCACCGGACCGAGCATGTAGCACAGTTCGTCCAGGGTCTGCTCGAAGGAGTTGGCACTGTGCAGCAGATCCGGCTCGTTCCGGTACAGCTCGGCCCAGCGCGCCCTGGCCATCGCGCCAACGCTGGGGACGCCCGAGGAGGCCATGTAGGTGACGAACAAGGTCCAGTCCGGAGCCCCACAGCGGACGCAGAGAACCATCAGCGTCGACGCGAACGCGGAGATCAGGATGGTCGGTACGGCCACCCTGGCCTGGCCGTGGCGGTCCGCGAGCCGTCCGATCCACGGTGTGAGGACGGCCACCGCCGCGAAACCGGCCGCGGACACGGCTCCGGCGAGCGCGTAGGAGTCGCGCAGGGTCGCCACCATGACGACGACGCTCACACCGTACATCGATGTCGGCAGCCGTCCCATGAATCCGGTCACGGTGAAGGCGACGGTGCCGGGCGCCGAGAACATGCGCCGGTAGGACGTGAGCATGGCGAGGTCTTCCTTGGGCGAGGAGAAGGGAATACGTGGTGCGTCACGGACAGCGCATGACGTCGGCTCCTCTGGCCGACATGCGGAAGACGCGTTCGGTGAAGTCGTGGGCCGTCACAGCGGCGCGTACGTCGTCCAAGGCGTGCGCCGGAGCGTGCAGGAGCAGGAACCCTCCACCACCCGCGCCGAGGAGTTTGCCGCCGGTCGCTCCGGCGGCGAGCGCGTCACGATAGGCCCGGTCGACGGAGGGCAGGGACACCCCGGTGCCCAAGCCGCACTTCAACTCCCAGTGGCGGCCCAGCAGGTTTCCGAGCGAGACGGTGTCACCCTCGGTGAGCGCCTTTCGCGCCACCGTCGTGAGCTCCTTGATCTCGTGCAGTCGCCACTGCGTGTCCCGGTCCCCATGGACCACACGCGCGTTCTGTGCGGCGAGCATCTCTCCCGCGTCACGCACGGTGCCGGTGAAGAACAGCAGGAGCTCGTCATCGAGTCTCCTGATCGTCTCGGCGTCGACTTCGACGTCCTCCACCTCCACCCCGCCCGACCGGTCGAAGTAGAGCTGTCGCATGCCTCCGTACGCGGACAGGTAGGGGTCCTGCCGGCCGACGGGCCTGCCCAGGCTGCGGGTCTCGATGTCGCCCGCCGCTCCGGCCAGTTGCTCCGGCGACAGTGGCTGCCGGGACATCCCCGCCAGGAGGGCGACACAGAACGCCGCGGAGCTGCCGAGGCCGCTCCCGCCTGGCACGTCACCAAAGGAGGCGAGTCGCAGCGGCGAACCGTCCCAGTGTCTGCGCAGCACTTCACGGGCGAAGGGATTGATCTGGGCATCCGGCGCCTGGCTGTGCGCACAGCTGTCCAGGCAGGCGCGGATGCCATGCCCAGCGCTGCCGGTGTGTCCGACGACAGTGACGCGCAGGTCGATGGCCGAACCCAGGACGCTCCCCCCGAAGCGACGGGCATAGCTGGGCAGGTCCGTTCCGCCCCCGGCCAGAGAGATCCGCAGCGGGGCGCTGCTCATCCACACGTGGACCTCCTTCCTTGGTGTCTACAGGGCCGCGCGCAGCAGCGCCGCCGTCCGTTCGGGGTCGGTCTCACTGACGAAGGCGCCGGCGCCCAACTCCCCCGCGGCCGGCCGTTTGACGGATGCTTCCGAGTACCTGTCGGTGAAGATGCGGGCGTGAAGGTGGCTGTACTCCCGGCCTCGCCGGGCAGGTGCCTGCATCCACAGGCTCATGTACGGGAGCGGGGTGGCCGCCACGCGGTCCAGGCAGCCGATGACGGAGCGGTAGACATGGGCCAGCTCAGTGGTCTCGTCCGGTGTCAGCGCGGGCAGGTCAGGCAGGTGACGCCGGGGATACAGATAGATCTCGTACGGCCAGCGGGCCGCGTACGGCACGAACGCCGTCCAGTGCTCGCGCTGCACGACGAGGCGTTCTCGTGCGGCCGTCTCCCGTTCGATCAGGCGACAGGCGATGCAGCCCTCCCCCCGCTCATGGGCCCGTTCAGCGCATGCCTGTACGCGGGCGAACCGGGCGGGCACGAACGGATAGGCGTAGATCTGCCCGTGCGGGTGAGCCAGGCTGGCGCCGATCTGTGCACCTCGGTTCTCGAAACACAGGACCTGCGCCACCTCCCGGCGCGCTCCGAGCGCGAGGGTGCGGTCGGCCCAGGCGGTGATCACCGTACGTACACGCTCGACGGGCAGGCGGCTGAGGGGGACGTCGTGGTCACTGCCGAACGACACGACCTCGCATGCCCCGGAGGCGGGCACATCGGCGAGCACACCGCCGTGCTCAGGACGATGGGGTACGGCGTCGCTGCCGGTCAGCGCCGGATAGCGATTGTCGATGACGACGACGTCGTAGCTCTCGGCGGGAATCTCCGTGGCCAGATCGCCCCGGCTGGGACACAACGGGCACACCTTCTCGCCCCCGCGGGTGCGCGCCCTGCGGGAAGGGGCGGAGATCACCCACTCTTCCTCCAACGGATCCCAGCGAAGGGTGCCGGGTGGCTGAAGCGGCGGCAGAGTCCGCCGGTCTCTGACGACGCGAGGCCGGACCTGTCCATCGTCGTAGAAGTGGACGCGGCGCCCGTCGGCGAGCCGCCCTGAGGTGACGGTCACCGCCGGAACGCCCCTGGAACAGCCCTCCTGTGCCACCACGCGATCCCGGATCGCTCGCAGCGCCTCCGCGGTGCTGGAGGCACGAATGTCGGCTCCGTCTGATTCCGTGTCACACGCCCCGCCGTAACAGACCCGAGCGGTACGGCATCCCGCCCGCCGCCCTGCCTCCACATCGCTGGCGAAGTCACCGACCATCCAGGAGGCGGACAGGTCGAGACCGAGTTCGTGAGCGGCCCTCAGCAGCAGGCCGGGCGCGGGCTTGCGACAGTCGCAGGCGACGGCCAGATGCGGGACGACACCTTCGGCGTGATGCGGGCAGTGCAGAATGGCGTCCAGCGTCACCCCCTCGGCGGCGAGCCGGCACCGCAGATGGGAGTGCATGGCTTCCAGGTCGTCGCCGCCGAACAGCCCTCGGGCCAGGCCGGACTGGTTGGTAACCACCACGAGGGCCAGCCCTCGCTCCCGGAGAGCACGCAGATGAGGTGCCACCCCGGGTGACAGCACCAGGTGCTCGGGCCGGCTGGGGTAGTGCCTCGGCTCGGTCAGAGTCCCGTCACGATCGAGGAAGACGGCGGGCCGTCGCGTCACCGAGGCTCTCCTGTCACGGCCAGGGTGACCGAGGTGGCATCGGATCCGCGGACGACCTCCCGCATGTGCCGTGTCAGCACGTGGGTCATGGTCATGTGCAGGTCTTCCTGCTCTTCGATGGATTCCGCGGGCGCCGCCACCCACGCGTCGCACAGGTCTCGGGCATGCCCGCCGACGGGACCGAGCAGGCCGACGGTCGTCATGCCATGGTCGCGACCGTACGCGAGCGCGTGCAGGACGTTGGGAGAGTTGCCGCTCGTGCTGATGCCGATGATCACGTCTCCCGGCACGGCGAGCCCCTCGATCTGACCGCTGAAGACCTTCTCGTACCCGATGTCGTTGGCCCAGGCGGTCAGTGCGGGCACATGGTCGACGAGGGACACGACCCGCACCGGAGGAACACCGGACACGCGGGTGTTCTTCGCCATGTCCACGGCGAAGTGCGAGGCGGTCGCGGCGCTGCCGCCGTTGCCGCAGACGTACAGCGTTCCGCGGGAACGGTAGGCGGCCTCGATGATGGAGGCGACCCGTGCCAGATCCGCCACGGAGACGGCCTTCAGGCTACGGCTCAGACGATCAAGGTAGTCATGCATGGAGGGGTACTGGTCCTGACTTCGCTCGGTCATGGGGGAGGCCGGTGTCCGGGACGGCTTCACCGAGTTCGGCGGAGCGTGCCGAGGGCGTACATCCGGTTGTCCGCCTCAGAGGTGACATCGCGGAAATCGGGTTGGGACGCCACCCAGGACAGGTACTCGTCGACGACGTCGGGGAGTTCGACGACCGGACGCCAGCCGAGCGCCTGCAGCGCCTCGGTGCTCGACAACACATGGCGGGTGTCCCCGACCCGGTAGGACCCGACGATCTCGGGTTCGCAATTGGCGCCGGCCGCCCGAATCACCAGTGCGGCATAGTCGCGGATACTCACCCGGCGTGCGCCGCCCACGTTGAACGCGCGTCCGACCGCTCGATCGTCACCGAGGACCAGCACGTTGGCACGGGTCACATCGTGGACGGACACGTAGTCGCGCAGTTGGCGCCCGTCCTCGTAACAAAGGGGAGCGCGACCGTTGATCACACGCTGGCTGAAGATCCGGAGGACACCCGAGTAGGCGTTGCGGAAGGACTGCCGGGCGCCCTGGACGATGGAGTATCGCAGCGCGACCGTCGGGATGCCGTAGCGGTCACCGAGCATCAGGGCGAGTGACTCTTCCCCATGTTTCGACAGGGCGTAGGAGTTGTGCGGGCGAGTGGCGCTCTCATCGGTCCAGACAGGTTCGAGAGCGGTCTCGCACGACGGACAAGGCAGGTCCCAGAGCCCGCGATCAAGGCGCTCACGGGCGCGCGGACCAGGCCGCAGCTCACGGAGAGCGGGACAGGCGGGACAGCTGTACGCGCCCTCCCCGTACACGGCCTGGCTGGAAGCGACGATCACACGGGAACAGGGCTGGCCACGGGCGACGAGCACCTCGTACATCAGCGCGGTCGACACCGTGTTGGTAGTGAAGAAAGTGGAGAAGTCCGGAAGATAGTCCTGGTACGCGGCCAGGTGGTACACGGCGTCGACACCATCCAGCGCCTTCTCCCAAGCCTCTCGGTCGCGGACATCGCCTTCGACGCACTCGGCGCCACGCTCCCGCAGGTGTTCGGGGAACCGCCGCTCGGCGTGCACCGGCGGCGTCAAGGCGTCGAGGATCCGGACCTCGTGGCCGAGGTCGAGGAGGGCGTCGGCCGTGTGCGAACCGATGAAGCCCGCGCCGCCCGTGACAAGGATTCTCATACGTGCTCCTGCTGACTCGATATGGCTGCGGCACCCGCGAGACCGGCCAGGCGCCGATAGAGCCGGGCGAACTCGTCCGCGGTGCGGGCCCAGGACCAGTCCCGGGCCATGGCGCGGCGACGAAGCACACTCGCCTCGGCGGGCCGGTCCCGCAGCACGGCGAGGGCGGAACGGACGGTGTCGCGTACGGCCTCCGGGGTGTGGGCGGGGATGATCCAGCCGATGCCGTCATCGGAGTCCACGGGAACGACGCTGTCCCGCAGTCCGCCTACGGGACTGACGACGGGAAGCGTGCCGTAGGCCATGGCGATCAGCTGGTTGAGGCCGCAGGGCTCCACGCGTGAGGGCATGACAGTGAGGTCGGAGCCCGCGTAGAGCAGCCAGGCCGTCTCCTGATCGAATCGCGGAACACAGGCCAGCCGGTGCGGGTGTTCGCTCGCCAGAGCGGCCAGCGCGCCGCGGAAGGGTTCGACGCTGGGCCCCATGAGCACCATCTGTACGGCTCCTTCGGCTCCCTCGGCTCCCTCGGCGAGGAGCGGCGTCATGGCCGCGAGCAGCAGATCGGTGCCCTTCTCCGCGACGAAACGGGAGCAGATGCCGACGACCGGGACGCCCGGGTCCTCGACCAGGCCGAGGCGACGCTGAAGGGCCGCTTTGTTGAGGCGCTTGCCCTCGTCCACGGTGCCGGCGTCGAAGGGCACGGACGGACGACCCGTGGCCGCCGGGTTCCAGATCGTCCCGTCCACACCGGACACGACGCCGGTGTGGTCCATCGCCGCCCACACATCGGCCACCGCGCTGTGCGCGTGGACCGTGGGAAGTTCCCGCGCGTACGTCGGACTGCAGGTCACCCCGGCGTCCGCCGAGAGCAATCCCAGGACGAGCATGCTCTCGCGGCCCCCCGCACGGCGTCGCAGCCGCGCGACGGCCTCCCCGGGTAGTCCGAGTGTCCTGGTCAGGTCCCCCAGGGCCGTCTGCCCGGCGAGGTGCCCCTCATAGGCGGCGCTGTGAATGTTCATCAACAGCGCCGGAGAGCCGCCGGCGCGCCGGGCCCGCAGGTGGGCCAGGGCTGCCCCGGACTGCCAGTCGTTGGCGTGCACGAGGTCGTAGGTGACGCCGGTGCGTTCAACCCATTCGGCGACGCTGGCCCCGAAGAAGGCGGCACGCTCGACGGCGTCGGCGAACTCCGTGTACCTGGCGTCACGGTAGATCCCATCCCGGTCATACCAGGCGTCCGCCTTGATCAGGACGACGTCGCACGGCCCGCCGTGGTCGAGCAGTCGCAGGACGGTCGCCTCGGACGTGATGCTCCCTATGGTTCGGGCGGGTAGCCGGCCGATCTCGGCTGTGCGCAGCCCTGACCGCTCCACCAGCCACGGGTAGGCGGGCATGATGAGGTCGTGTACCAGACCGTGTCGGATCTGCAACGACGCGGGCAGTCCCCTGCTGGTGAGGCCGAGGCCCCCCTCCGTGAAGTGCGGGGCGTACTCCTGGGTGATGTACAGACATCTCACGGGGCCGTGACCCCCTGCTGTATGGAGGTTGTGCGGACCCACAGTCCGAAGATGTGCATGTCGGGGTTGACGGGGAGGAGCAGAGCACCACAGGGCAGGGCATCGTCGAGCCGGCTCTCGTGGCGATAGAGCCGGGGACGCGGTCCCGGGATGTCCCGGCCGTGTTCGCGCAGCAGCGAGCCGGTGAAGTGACACCGATCGCCGTACACCGGCCGCGCGGAGAGGAAGTCGGTGAGACCGACCGGCACGCGCTGCCGGCCGCCGTCGCCGTCGTCCAGGTGAAGCGAGTCAAGAAATGACCCGTTCGTACAGGAGCCCAGTACGATGACACCCGTCACGTGCAGATGCGCGGGGAGCTCGATGCGCTGTCCGTCGCAGGCGACATTGTCGGGAGCTCCGCTCCCCCATGCCTCCGGTGCCGTCCGCAGGAGACCGGCCACGGTGCCGAGCTCTTCGGCCGGATAGGACCGACCGAAGCCGTCGAGCCCCGGACCGATGTCGACGCCCGGCAGGGCGGTGCCCGCGTTGTCACGGTAGGCGGACAGATCGACCGGCAGGGTTCGTGGCGGCATGTCCTTCCGCGCTTCCGCCGCGCCGAGAGCTACCATTCGATCTCCTCTCCCAGTGCTCGCAGCACGTCCGCGGCGGCGGTGAGAGCCGCTCGGACCTCTCCCAGACGGTTGAGGACCTCGTCGCGGTACTTCCCACGTTCGTGATCGGGAAGGATCACGCTGCGCACGAGGAGAGCGCGGGTGACGAGCCAGTCCTGCGAGGCTCGTTCAACCGCGCCGGCCACCGCGTCGAGTGACGGGCACCCGTCCGCCTCCGGATCGGGCGCCAGCGTCAGGTGACGGCCGAACCAGCGCAGCGTGTGGTGGTAGGTCCACATGCCGCGCAGCAATCCGGCGACGCGATCGCGCTCCGGGTCCTCGCCGGACGCTCGTTCCGGTCGGCGCATGGCCGGGAGGACTCCCAGGACATCGTCCATGGATCCGGCCAGCCAGTCGGTCAGTTCGACCCCGCTGAGCCGGGAACCTTCCCGTCCTGTGAGCATCTCGGTGTAGTCGAGGAACCGGCCAGCCCACGACCGCCTCACGGGGCCGGCTCCCCTGCCCGCGTAACCGTCACGCAGCATCAGCCAGCGCAGGTCGACTCGGTCGTCACTCAACGCGGGCACCAGTGCGTCGACGCGCACCCGGTCGTCGAAGTGAACGATGTCGACAGGGTCGGTAAGCCGGACGGTGCCTTCCGCCGGATCGTACTCGCGGAGTACTACGGCGTGCGGCGCGTGCACCCGGCCGTGGTCGATCCAGTAGTGCGCCAGGTGGAACGTGTCGACGATGACCATGGCCGGGTGGCCGTCGCGCAGCGCCTGGAAGAGCGCGTCGAGGCCCTCCGAGCCGGCGAGCGGGTTTCGGACCACGTCATGGCCCCACGCGGTGAGGGTCTCGCACAGGGTCGGCAGAACATCGTGCATCGCCACCCAGCCGTTCTGCCGTTCGGCGTCCGTCGCCGCCGTGGCGCCGAGGACGAGGGCGGGATCGGTGCCGGGGGAACGTTGCCGCAACAGCGTGGCCAGCGTCGCGTGATAGCAGCTCGGATCGGTCGGATCGGTCGGATCGGTCGGATCGGTCGGATCGGTGCGGGGGGACGTGACGGCGCTCACGCGATCGCGTCCTGGCCGGATCCGGCGGCATCGTACTGGTCGTAGTAGTGGCGCAACCTCGTCGAGATGCGTGGGTTGTGCCGTGCCGTGGCCAGGATCTCCGGTGGTGGGGTGAACACGGGGTGGAGGGAGTCCGCGAAGAAAGTGAGTTCGCGGTACATGTTGTGCTCGATCTGGGTCGGCCAGTCGACGGGCAGATGCCAGTTCGACTCGTATCCGACCGCCAGGGTGTGCGTGACGGTGGTGCGGACGATCTCGTGGCGCTCCATGGACTGGATCGGCGCGCGCACCGGTGAGAAGAGGCCGAGGTCGAGCTGAGCCGCGTCGCCGAGGATGCGGCGCGCCAGCTCAGGGGCGAGCAGCGGCGAGAGGGTGAGCCCGTCGCGATACGTCCCGGTCAGTATCCACAGGCCGTCGGGACCGGCCTGTCCGATGAGCGGATAACCGTCCAGAGACACCGGCCGGTTGCCGACATGCGTGCGAGTGACGGGACTGTGCCACAGCCCACGATGCACTTGACGCACGGCGCAGTCCAACAGGAAGTGAACGTCCCTGACCACGGGGTGCGCGACCGGGTCGGCCGAGATGATGTTGGTGGCGCCCACGTACACCTGTCCGGGGCCGCGCGGTACGACATGCAGACCGCAGGCGAACGCCCGGTTGGGTGTGCGGATCACACTGCGCGGGACCCGGCCTCCCGCGGGCGTCGTGTCCAGGAGGACCGAGACGCCGTATCCGGAGACCAGGGGCGGCACGGTCCTGGCGAGATCGGGAATGCCGTCCAACAGGAGCTGGGTACGCGCTCCCGCGGCCACGATGACCGTACGACCGCTCAACCGGTCGCCGGAGGCGAGAACGACGCCGTCCATACGGTCGTGATCGACGATCAGCTCCACGGCCTCGTCGGTGACGAGCCGGCCGCCCCGCCCGATGAACGCCTGCCGCAGTCGGTCCAGGAGGAGAGCCGAGTTCACGGCATGCTCGCCGGGTATGTGCAGCGCCTTCAGCGGCCTGGCCAAGGCATCGGGTTCGATCCAGTCGATCTGTGACGGGTCGACATCCTCGTACTTCTCGCCGTACTCGGCCAGCGCCTGCCGGATCGCCGCGTAGTTGTCGGAATCGACGCCAGGTGCGCCGATCGCGTTCAAGAGCACGAACGTGCCGTCGGCCGTGATCAGGCTTTCGGCCCCGGGCTCCCCCGCGTCGGCGTCGAGCTCGGCCAGCCAGGCGTCCCACCGGTTCCGCGCCTCGAACCCGAGATCCAGCTTGGCGCGTCCAGATCGTCCGTGCAGCAGCGTGGTCGTGACCTCACCGAAGCAACCGATCATCGCGCCCGCGGCTGCGGAGGCGGACCAGGGACGATGCTCCTGGCCCACCAGAGCGACAGCGACGCCGTGGCGTGCCAACGTGAGGGCCAGGGAAATCCCGAGTACGCCATTGCCGACGACGACGGCGTCAAACGATTCGGCAGTGCCCGAATTGGTGCTGGTCATGAACTCCTACCTTGATGCGAGGCCCTGATGCGGACCGAGAAAGCCGACATGACCGGTTTCCGGGTGCCGGAGGGATACGAAAACCGCCTCGCGGCCGGGGGCGGAACGTCACGCCTTCGCCTCAGGAGCAAGCCACATCGTCAGGGAACTTCTCGGAGAGATAGCCGTACAGGGCACGGACCGATGTGAATCTGCGCAGGTCTGAACGTTCGGGATCAATGCTGACGCCGTGCCGCTCTTCCAGCAGGTGCTGAATCCAGACGAGCGCGAGGGAGTCCACGACGATGGGAGCATCGAAGGCCAACCCCTCGGGGTCACCAAGACTGAGGCATTCGGCCACGATCGCTCGCACTTCGTCAAGAGTGACTGACACCAAGAGCTACCTTTCTGACGCGTCAAGGGATCGCGGCCATGGCACTGATCTCAACGAGCTGATCGGGGTATCCCAGGCAGGCAACCCCCAGCAGGGTCGAGGCGTGCGGCGGTGAGGCGAACCCGGAATCGCACGCGATGCCCCATGCCCGACCAAGGTCTTCGGAGGTGCTCGCGACGACGTAGACCGTGCTGGACAACACCTGGCTCAGGTCACTGCCGACCGCGCGCAGCGCCGTGCGCAGATTGGTCAGTGCCTGTCGCGTCTGAGCCACGAGATCGCCCGCACCGACAAGGCCGCCGCCACCGTCCAAAGGAACGGCGCCGGCCATGAATGCCAGGTGATGGCTCGGCTCCACGACAACCGCGTGCGCGTAGCCCGGAGGCGGGAACAGACCTGCGACGGTCGGCCGGTGGATCATCACACTCTCCTACTGGGTGCCACCAATCAGTATCACTTTCAGTAATTAATCGGATACTCTTAGTAGTCACCAAGAGCCTGCCCAATCCGACAGCCCCATCTACCGCTGGAGTTACAACAGGGCCAAGCGCAAGGCCGTAGGCAGCTGCCGCCAGAAAGACGAAAACGCCCCGGAGCGATGATCGCTTCGGGGCGTTCTGGCTGTTCAAGTGTGGTGGTCAGGGGCAGGGTCGAACTGCCGACCTTCCGCTTTTCAGGCGGACGCTCGTACCAACTGAGCTACCTGACCCGGAGCGGTCCTGACGGGACTTGAACCCGCGACCTCCACCTTGACAGGGTGGCGAGCACTCCAAACTGCTCTACAGGACCTTGCTTTGTTTTGCCGCGCTTTGCGACCCGCTTAGCTTACCAGGCTTTCGGTGGTCTTCGACCGGCCGTTTTCCCGGTGCGCCAGGCGCTTCGCGGTGCCCCCAACGGGATTCGAACCCGTGCCGCCGCCTTGAAAGGGCGGTGTCCTAGGCCGCTAGACGATGGGGGCTAGGATTCCCTGTCGCCTTCCGTCGGAGACCTCTGAAGCATAGGGGACGATCGCCCCTGATGCCAAAGTGGCGGGCCGGCGGCCGGCTTCGGGGTGGTGCTGACGGAGCCTGTCGGGGACGGGGGCGTCGTCGGCACCGGGGCAATCATACGTCCAGGCTCGTCCTCGACGTGACGCTGGACGTACACCGACTGCTCCCCGAGGCCGCCGAGCGTGATGTCGTCCCAGGCCTGGAGGCGTCTGGTCTCCCTGTCGAAGTAGAGGACCGAGGCCTGTACGGGGGTGGGCTGGGCGTGTTCGAGGGCACGCAGGCCGGCGCCGCCGGTGGAGCCCTGGACCAGGACGCGGGTGCCGGTGGGCAGCAGGGTGGTGGAGCGTTCGTGGGCGTGGCCGGCGAGCACCAGGGGGGTGGCGCCGGAGAAGCCGCGGGCGATGATGTCGTCGTGGACGGCCACCAGGTCCGCCTGACCGAGCTTGCCGAGGTGGGAGCGGCCGTACTGTTCGAGGTTGGCCGGGTCCGCGTCGACGGCGACCGACTTGTCGGGGGTGAAGCGCGGGTCGCCGAGGCCGTAGATGTTCAGGCCCTCCACGTTCTGGGCCTCGTCGTCCAGGACGACGGCGTTCCGGTGCCGGGCCACGGCCTTCTGGGTGATCACCGAGTCGTGGTTGCCCCGGACGAACACGTACGGCACGCCGAGGCGGCCGATCTCGTCGACGAACTTGTTCTCGGCCTTGCTGCCGTGGTCGGTGATGTCGCCGGTGTCGACGATCAGGTCGACGGCGAACTGGTCCTTCAGGGAGTGGATGACGTTCCAGGCGATCGGGTTGATGTGGATGTCCGAGACGTGCAGGACACGGATCGAGCGCGGGTCGGCGTCGTACACGGGCAGCGTCGAGACCGCGTCGTACAGCTTCGAGACGTTCGTCACGAGCTTGGTGAGCTGCGACCGGTACGACTCGAACTTCGTCACGATCGACTCGGCGCTGCCGACGAGGGACGGCGCTGCGGCGACCAGGCCCGAGTAGCGCGGTTCGACCAGCGAGCCGGGCCGGAACGTGAGGGCGGCGAGCCCGGCCGTGGCGGCGAGCGTGACCGAGGCCGCCAGCAGGCCCGCCAGCGCGACGCGCGGCCGCCTGAAGACCATCAGGACGGCGAGCAGGGCGCCCGCCCCCGCGCACAGGAGCGAGCGGACGACCAGCGCGCGCACCCCGTCCAGCAGGTCACGCTCGATGAGCTCCGGAAGGCGGTCGGCCAGGCGGGGGTCCTCGATCAGCGCCTTGGCGCGCTCCTGGTCGATGTTCTCGAGCGTGATGCGCAGCCGCAGCGGAGCGTCGTGGGTGTGGAACGTGAGCGTCCCCAGCGGGCTGGCGTCGACGACGGTCTCGCCACCCCAGGCGGGACGGAGGGACATGCCGGTCTCCACGGGCCCGACCTGGGCCGTGACCGTGCCGCTGAGGAAGATCCCCAGCCAGGCGCCGACGGCCGCGACCGCGAGCACGGCGAGGAACCTGGACACGCGTGACCGGGCGACCCTGTTCAACCTGACAACGAACTTCATGAGGTTTCTGGCTCACCTGACAAGCGGGGCAGAATGGCAACTGTGATCGACGTATCGCGGGAGAAGTTCGAGGAGCTCGTGGCCGAGGCACTGGACACGATCCCTCCCGAGCTGATCCGGGTGATGAGCAACGTGGTCGTCACGGTGGTCGACGACCCGCCCGAACCCGATCTCCTGGGTCTCTACACAGGTGTCCCCCTTACCGAGCGCGGCGACTGGTACTCCGGAGTTCTGCCCGACCGCATCGAGATCTACCGCAATCCCATCTGCCAAGTGTGCGACACCGAGGAGGACGTGATCGACGAGGTGCGGATCACGGTGGTCCACGAGGTCGGGCACCACTTCGGGATCGACGACGCGAGGCTGCACGAGCTGGGCTGGTGACCAGGCGCATCGGGTTGGCCGCTTTGGGTTGCGGGCGGCCCGGTGATCAGGCACCTTAGGTGACATACTGAACACGCTCAGTCAGGCACAGCGGAGTCCAATGGGGGCCATGCGGACGCGACGGCTGCCGGGGCGGCATCGCCGTGCTGGACACCATCACGCCACCTACGGCGAGGTCATCGCCATCAGCGAGTTCCGCGCGCTCTGGTACGGCCAGGGCCTGTCGCTGCTGGGCGACCAGCTGGCCCAGGTGGCGCTGGCCGTGCTGGTCTACGAGCGCACCGGCTCGCCGCTCGCGACCGCCGCCGTCTACGCGCTGACCTACCTGCCGTCCATCGTCGGGGGCCCGCTGCTCGCCGGCCTCGCCGACCGGTTCGCCCGCAGGGGCGTCATGCTGACCTGCGACCTGATCCGCGCCGCGCTGGTCTCCGCGATGGCGCTGCCGGGCATGCCGTTCTCTGTGCTGTGCGGGCTGGTGTTCCTGGTGGTGCTGCTCAGCGCGCCGTTCTCGGCGGCCCGGGCGGCGCTGCTGCCCGAGGTGCTGGAGGGTGACCGCTATGTCGTGGGCTCGGCCTTGCAGAACATGACGAACCAGGCCGTCCAGATGCTCGGCTTCGCCGCGGGGGGCGCGGTGATCGCCACCATGGGCCCCTACCGTGCGCTGGCGCTCGACGCGGCGACGTTCCTGGGGTCGGCGCTGATCCTGGTCACGGGTGTACGGCGGCGCCCGGCGGCCGGCGGCGACGGGGCCAGGCCGTCCATGTGGAAGATGACCAGGGCGGGCACCCGGCTGGTCTTCGGTGACCGGAAGCTCCGCACGCTCGTGCTCTTCGCGTGGCTGTGCGGGTTCTACATCCTGCCCGAGGGCCTGGCCGCGCCGTACGCCAAGGAGCTCTACACGGGGACGCTGCCGGTGCCGGTGATCACCGGGCTGCTGATGGCGGCGATGCCGACGGGCACGGTGGTGGGGGCGTTCCTCTTCGGAAGGTTCGTCTCGCCGTCGAGGCGGCTGCGGATGATGGGCTGGATGGCCATGCTGAGCTGCCTGCCGCTGGTCGTGACCGCGATGCGGCCACCGCTGCCCGTGGTGCTGGCGGCCTGGGTCCTGTCGGGCATCGGGGGCGCCTACCAGCTCGCGGCCAACGCCGCGTTCGTCCAGCGGGTGCCCGCCGAGCGGCGCGGCCAGGCGTTCGGCCTGGCGCAGTCGGGGCTGATGGCCGCGCAGGGCGCGGGCATCCTGCTGGGCGGGCTGGCCGCGGAGAGACTCGGCCCCGAGCCGGTGATCGCGCTGGCCGGCGTCATGGGGGTGACGTGCGCGGCCGTGCTCGCCATGATCTGGGCCGAGTCTCGCGGTGACAGCGCGGCCCGGGCGGGCGCCCCGGCCACCACGTGATCACTGCTGGGGTTTCTGCTCGTCGTCCCAGACGCCGGTGGTCGTGGAGGAGGACTTGGCCTGCTGCTTGTTGATCAGGTCCTGGACGATCGAGGCGTCCCTGCCCTCCTCGGGCAGGAGCAGCCATCCGATCGCGTACACGCCGATGCCCAGCCCGCCGAACAACGTCGCGATCGCGAGCGCGATGCGGATCAGGTTCGCGTCGATGCCGACGTACTCGCCGACGCCCGAGCAGACACCGGCGATGATCCGGCCGTTGCGGGTCCTGCGCAGCTGCTTGATGTTCTGTTCGCTCATGCCTCCAGGCTGCCCGCGGGGGGCGCCTTCGCACATCGGGATTCCCCCTGGTAGAACCCTGGTAGCCCCTTATGCGAGGAGAGGACACCTCATGGACGATCTGCTTCGCGTCGACGACCGGCTCAGTGGTGACCAGAGGCTGATCAGGGACACGGTCACCTCGTTCGTCTCCGACCGGGTCCTGCCGTACGTGGGCGACTGGTTCGAGGAGGGCACCTTCCCGGCGCGCGAGCTCGCGCCGGAGCTCGGCTCGCTCGGCCTGCTCGGCATGCACCTGGAGGGATACGGCTGCGCGGGCACGGACGCCACCTCGTACGGCGTGGCCTGCCGCGAGCTGGAGGCGGGCGACTCCGGGCTGCGCTCCTTCGTGTCGGTCCAGGGGTCGCTGGCGATGTTCCCCATCTGGCGGTACGGCTCCGACGAGCAGAAGGACGAGTGGCTGCCCAGGATGGCGGCCGGCGAGGCGATCGGCTGCTTCGGTCTGACCGAGCCCGACCACGGCTCCGACCCGGCCGGCATGCGCACCTACGCCAAGCGGGACGGCGCCGACTGGGTGCTCAACGGATCCAAGATGTGGATCACCAACGGCTCGATCGCCGACGTGGCGGTGGTGTGGGCGCAGACCGACGAGGGGATCCGCGGCTTCGTCGTCCCCACGGACACGCCGGGCTTCTCCGCCCCTGAGATCCACAAGAAGCTGTCCCTGAGGGCGTCGGTCACCTCGTCCCTGTACTTCGACGACGTCCGCCTGCCCGGCTCCGCCGTGCTCCCTGGGGTCTCCGGGCTGAAAGGCCCGCTGTCGTGCCTCACGGAGGCCCGGTTCGGGATCCTCTGGGGGGTGGTGGGCGCCGCCCGCGCGTGCCTGGAGGCGGCGGTCGAGTACGCCAAGACGCGCGTGCAGTTCGGCAAGCCGATCGGCGCGTTCCAGCTCACCCAGGAGAAGCTGGCGTGGATGTACGTCGGCACGGCTCAGGCGTCGCTGACGGCCTTCCACCTCGGCGCGCTGAAGGACGAGGGGCGGCTGGAGCCCCGGCAGGTCAGCTTCGGCAAGCTGGCGAACGTGCGGGCGGCGCTCGACATCGCCCGGCAGGCCCGCTCGATCCTCGGCGGCAACGGGATCACGCTCGAATACCCGGTGATCAGGCACATGAACAACCTGGAGAGCGTGCTCACCTACGAGGGCACGCAGGAGATCCACACGCTCGTGCTCGGCGAGGCGCTCACCGGGATCTCCGCCTATCGTTGAGCTGGTCGAGATAGTTGTAGGCGGTGACGCGTGAGACGCCGAGCCGCCGGGCGACCCGGTCGACCGAGCGCTTGACGAAGAAGGCCCCCTTCTCGTCCAGATATTTCAGGACTTCGAGCTTGTCGTCCTTGGTCATCAAGGCGACGGACTTGCCGGTCTTCTCGATCGCGGTCTCGATGAGGTTGTCGAGCACCTCCACGATGTCGGTGGCGAAGATCTCCTCGCGCTCCGGCGCCTCGTCCCCGAGCAGGTGCTCGATGTTGGCCCGCGCCGCCTGCAGCGGCGTCATGTCCACGTTGATGCAGAACGCCGCGATCACCCGGCCCTGCTCGTCACGGATGTAGACCGACGACGAGCGGAGCTCTCGGCCGTCTCCGGTGCGCCCCTTGTAGCCGAACTCGTCGTGGTCGGCCTCCTCCTCCCTGAGCATCTCCAGCCCGAGATTGGTGGAGGGTCCGCCGACCTTGCGCCCGGTCACGTGACCGTTCTCGATGGCCGCGATCGAGCTGGCCATGTCGTGCCCGGACAGGTCGTGCAGGACGACCTCGCAGTGCGGGCCGACCGCCACCGCGACCGCCTTCATCACGGGACGCAGGATCGCCTCGAGCTCGTCCAGGTTGTTGATCATCAGCCTCATCCCCCTGCACAGAATTTCAGTTCACTGTATTGATTAGTTGTACAGAATCTGCGCACACTTAGCCACCAACGTGAACCCCCGGTGTGCGCGATGGAGCGGCCATGAGAACACGACCCGTCCTGCTCGCCGCCGTGCTCGGCACGGCGCTGCTGGCTGCGACCGCATGCGGCGGTGGCGGTGGCGAGGGCAAGCCCGCCGCCGAAGGTGGACAACTCGTCTTCGCCAACTTCCAGTGGCTGGAGCCCAACAGAGGTGAACAGCTGTGGAAGGCCGTCACCGGCTACCAGCAGGCCAACCCTAAGGCCACGATGAAGCAGCAGGCGATCACCCGCAAGGACTACGAGAGCACGCTCAAGACCCAGATGGGCGCGCGCGGCGGCCCCGACATCCTCGTCATCCCCGACACGTTCTTCCCCGAGCTGGCCCAGGCCGGGCTCCTCGAACCCGTCGGCGACGCCCTCGGCCCCGACGAGAAGGGCCGGCTCAACACCACCAACCAGGCGGCCACCTACAAGGGCGAGCAGCTCGCCTACGCCTGGGAGAACGTCAACTACGCCCTGTTCTGGAACAAGAAGCTGCTCGACGAGGCGGGCGTGCAGCCGCCCAGGGACATGGCCGGACTCGTCGCCGCCGCCAAGGCCGTCAAGGAGAAGACCGGCAACCCCGGCTTCGCCGTGCGGCACCAGATCAACGAGGAGACGCCCTGGTGGATCGACTTCTCCAACTGGCCGTACGGCTTCGGCGGCGGCTGGTCGCGTGACGGAAAGCTGACCATCGACTCGCCGGAGAACGTCGCCGCGCTGACGGCGTACAAGCAGATGTACGCCAGCGGCGCGATGCCCGTGGGCGACGACGCCTCCACGTTCAGGTCGAAGTTCCAGCAGGGCAAGATCGGCATGATGATCGACAACAGCTCCGCGCTGTTCACGATGGTCAACGGCAACGCGACGGTGCCGAGCACCTCCGGCGTGGGAGCCGCGCCGCTGCCCTTCCCCGGTAAGGGGTCGAGCCGGGCCAGCTTCTTCGTCGGCATCAACAAGAACAGCCCGAACAAGGCGCTCGCCAAGGACTGGCTGAAGTGGTTCTTCTCGGCGAAGGCGCAGGAGACGGCCGCCGCGGCGCTCGGCGCCAGCGTGATCGGCACCGACGCGCAGCCGCCGCAGGCGTTCCTGTCGGCGAACCCGTGGGTGCCGGTCTTCCGCGACCAGGCCGCCGGCTCGCAGGACGCCGTGATCGACGGTTTCGAGACCAAGACACCGCGGATCAGGCACATCGTGCTCCAGCAGGTGGAGAGGGTGCTCGTGCAGAACGCGGATCCCGCCGCCGCGCTGAAGCAGGCGCAGCAGGAGGCGGAGAAGCTCGGGTGATCGAGAACCCCGGGGCGGCGAGGCGCCTGCCGTACCTCTTCGTCGGCGGCGCGGCGGTCTACCTCGTGCTGCTGACCGCCGCGCCCCTGCTCAACGGCCTCTGGCTGAGCGTCACCGACGCGCAGTTGCTGAACCCGACGGGCGGGTCGTTCATCGGGTTCCAGCACTACGCGAGGCTCTTCGGCGATCCGGGGTTCTACCACTCGCTGTACGTCACGCTCGTCTACACCGCCGCGGTGGTCGCCGGCTCGCTGCTGCTCGGCACCGTGGCCGCCGTCCTGCTCAACCGGTCCTTCCCCGGCCGTACGGCCGCGCGGACCGTGCTGACGATGCCGTGGGCGGTGCCCACCGTGGCGGTGAGCCTGATCTTCGTGTGGATCTACAACAACGACAGCGGCGTGCTGAACCGGCTGGTGCGCGCTCTCGGGTTCGACGCGCAGGGGTGGCTGACCGACACCTCGTGGGCCCTGGTCGCGGTGACGGCGGCCTCGGTCTGGAAGGTCTTCCCCTTCGTGATGCTGGTCGTGCTGGCGGCGCTGCAGTCGGTGCCCGACGAGCTGTACGAGTCGTCGCGGGTGGACGGGGCCGACGCGCTCAACACGTTCAGGCAGATCGTGTTCCCGTACCTGCTGCCCATGCTGCGGGTGGCGGCGCTGCTGATGACGATCTGGTCACTGCGGCGCTTCGACATCGTGTGGCTGCTCACGCAGGGCGGACCGGTGGAGGCCACGAACACCGTGGTGATCAGCGTCTACCGGGAGTCGTTCATCAACTCCGACCTCGGCCTGTCGGCGGCCATCGGCGCCGTGGGCCTGGTCCTGTCCACTGTGGTGACCGTGGCGCACTTCGCGCTGGAAAGGCGCTCGAAGGAGAGTGAGGCGTGGTGACCCGTTCGCGGCGGTTCGGGGTGCTGCGGGCCCTGGTGGTGCTGGTGCTCGTGGCCGTGGTGGGCTTTCCGCTCTACTGGATGGTGACCACGGCCACCCGGCGCAACCAGGAGATCTTCGCCGGCGACGCGCCGCTGGTGCCGGATCCGGCGCGGCTGGGCGAGCTGTTCTCCGGGCTCGGGCCCATGCTGGACTGGCTGGCCAACAGCGCTTTCGTGGCGTTCGGTACGACGCTGCTGAGCCTGCTGATGGCCGTACTGGCGGCCTACGCTCTGTCGCGGTACCGGTTCAGGGGTCGGGGCGTCTTCGGGTTCGCGCTGTTCGCGACGCAGATGCTGCCTGAGGCGCTGATCGTCGTCCCGCTTTATGCCATTTTTTTGGTACTTGGGCTGCTGAACGATCTGGGCGGGCTGGTGCTGGCGAACACCGCGTTCGCCATGCCCGTCGCGGTCTGGATCCTCAAGAGCGCCATAGACCGCATTCCGGTCGAGATCGAGGAGTCGGCCCGGGTGGACGGGTGCCCGCGGTACGCGGTGCTGCCGCAGGTCGTGCTGCCGCTGGTGATGCCGTCAGTGGCGGCCGCGGCCGTCATCTCGTTCTTCGACGGGTGGAACGAGTTTCTCTTCGCCAACACGTTCATGGTCGACAAGGAGAAATGGCCCGCCTCCAAGGGGCTGGCCTCCTATGTCGGCGAGTTCGTCACGCCGCTGGGCACGGTGATGTCGGCCGCGCTGGTCTTCACGCTGCCGGCCATCGTCTTCTTCCTGCTGGTGCAGCGGCGGATCGTCAGCGGGCTCACGTCCGGGTCCGTGAAGGGGTAGGTGCCAGGTGCCTCGCATCGTGTTCGACGGTGTTTCGAAGTCGTACGGCGACACATCCGTCATTACTGATTTTTCAGCAGAGGTGGAGGATCAGGAGTTTTTGGTGCTTCTGGGCCCCTCAGGGTGCGGCAAGTCCACCATGCTCCGCATGATCGCCGGCCTCACGGACATCACCTCCGGGTCGCTGGAGTTCGACGGCCGCCAGGTCAACGCCCTGGAGCCGCGCGACCGCCGGATCGCCTTCGTCTTCCAGTCGTACGCGCTGTACCCGCACATGACGGTCCGCGCGAACATCGCCTTCCCCCTCCTCATGAACCGCTTCCGCTGGTACCACCACCTGCCGGTGGCCAACTCCCTCATGCGCCGCCGATTCCTGCGCGACCCCGCCGTGAACGCCAAGGTCGAGGAGGTGGCCGCGATGATGGAGCTCACCGACCACCTCGACCGCCGCCCCCGCACACTCTCCGGCGGCCAGCGCCAGCGCGTAGCCGTCGCCCGCGCGCTCGTCCGCGAACCCGCCCTGTACCTCCTCGACGAGCCCCTCTCGAACCTCGACGCCAAACTCCGCACCCAGATGCGCGCCGAGATCGCCGCCCTCTACCACCGGGTCCGCAAGACCTTCGTGTACGTCACGCACGACCAGGTCGAGGCCATGACCATGGGCACCCGCATCATCGTGCTCAACGACGGCACGATCCAGCAGTACGGCACCCCGAAGGAGATCTACGACCGCCCCGCCAACACCTTCGTGGCCCGCTTCATCGGCAGCCCGCCCATGAACCTCATCCCCTGCACCCCGACCGGCGACACCCTCACCACCCCCGGCGGCCCCCTCCCCCTCCGTGCCCCCACCCCCGACCCCGTCCTCCTCGGCGTCCGCGCGGAGAAGGTCACCCTCAGCACCTCCCCCGGCGGCCTACGCGCCCGGATCGTGGTCGTCGAACACCTCGGCGCGGAGACCGTCATCGGCTTCAACCTGGGCGACTCCCGCGACCTCCACTACGCCCGCATGCCCGGCGACGTCACCTTCACCCCGGACACCACCTGCCGCGCCGACCTGGACCTCAACGGCGCCTCCTGGTTCGCCCCGGAAACCGGCGCCCGCCTCGATCCGTTACTGTGAGGGGGCGGGAACGGCGTCGCGCCGCGGGCGGTAGTCTCTGTACCCTTGCTGTGCATGGGGCGTTAGCTCAATTGGCAGAGCTGCGGACTTTTAATCCGTAGGTTCCGGGTTCGAGCCCCGGGCGCCCTACCTCACTGAACTGGGCGGACTCCCCTTTTGTTGATCGGGAAATCCGCCCAGGGGTGCAATATGGGTTGCAATCAGCCGTCCCACAGAGCGCGACCCATGCACGCCGCCGCCTCCGTGGCGAGGGTCTCCGTGATGTGCGTGTAGCGCTTGGTCGTGGTCAGTTGGGAGTGGCCAAGGACGGCCTGGACCACGCGGATGTCCACGCCCTGTTCGAGTGCAGGGTCGCGGCAGTATGCCGGGCGTCGTGGACTCGGGCGTCCTTGTCGATGTCGGCTTCCTTGAGGATCTCTTTCCACTCGTCCCAGTCGTCGCCGGCGTCTAGCGGGTTTCCGTCCGGCATGCACCAGACGAGGTCCCACTCCTGCCACCTCTCCCCTGCGGCTTCCCGTTCAACCTGCTGGGCTTCCTTCTGGAGCTTGAGCAGCGCGATCAACGGAGGCGGGAGGGCGATCTTGCCCTTGCCCTTGCCCTTGCCCTTCGGCTTCACGAACGTCCAGCCGCTCACCTGCTTGGGGCATGCAACCGCGTGCTTGGCGCAGTCGGGCGGGCAGAACTTGGCCTTGGGGCAGTCCTTGGGGCCGGGTAGCGGTGAAGTCGCTCGCCGCAGGCATGCGGCTCTTCGCAGCCGTGCCGATACCGGAGGCGCTTGGCAGCTCGACCAGTGGCGCAGCACACCTCTGGTTGCCGAGTTCCACACGGCAAATTCTGGCACCACGGTGGCGAGAAGATCGTCTACTGTCCCGACTCCGCCGCTGCGAAGCTCCGGGAAGACCTCGGCGACCTCGCCGGCGTAATCAGCCGTGGCCCCACATCGATGTATTCGCCACCGACATCGAACCGCCTGATGTCCGTCGTCTTGTGCGAGGAGCACGTGAGTGCCCAGTCCGCCGCCGGTCCGATCTCCTGGAGACGCAGTCGCTTCTTTCGATTGATCCCGCGAGCGCGACCGCGGGTGCGGAGACAGCCCAGGGCGGCTTTCTGACTGGGAGCAGGTCCTGTTACTCCAAGATCACTCAACCGAACATGACGACGCTCCTTGTCCAGCGCGGGGGCGTCGTCATGTTCAGGATCAGAGCAAGTCATAAGCCCAAGAAGTGCCTGACATCGTGCGGCGGACTCTAGAAAGTCAGCCCTGCGAGCATGTCAGCTTTTGCGCACAAGCTTGCCTTCTTCGTTGACTCGATGCGCTAGCAACTCCTTGAGCAGCGCCTCATCGTCCTCTTGCCGGCGGAGCTCGCTCGTCAAGGAGACATCCTTCCAGAGCCGCTGCCCTTCCAGGGCCACAAGGGTCGCCTTGCCCTCATCCCCATTACCGAGTTCCGACTGACCGCCGAATGACCCACCGAGGATATTGCCATAATCATCGGTGATCAGCGTGACGTTATTTAGGTTCATATTGTTGTCCCTTTTGATAGTCAGCTATTGGCAGCGTGGGTGCGAAACCAAAGCCCGACGGTGTTGCCGTTCGTGACAGTGAAGTGATAGAAGCATCGGCTAGTGAGGCCATCAGGGTTTGTCGAGGTGAACCGAACATGCCCCAGCGATCCATTCATTGCCCAGTTGAGCAGCTGCGGAACCGCACCGAGCACGATGGGGCCGCGGTAGGCTTCATTCGCATATCGCCACTGGTAACCGAGGGTCGTGTTGCCGGCGATGAAAAAGTCTGTTGAGTCGTAGGATACGGTCATTGAGGCCTCCTGATATGTCGTGGTCAAGACACTGAGGCGCACGGAATTGGAGTATCCCGGTAGCTGTCACGCACAGGCCCCCGCGCCTGACTCGAAATCCGACGTACCCGATAGTTTTAGCGCAAGAACGCTACAACAACTAAAGATTTTCTTTGGAAAGCATGTCAGGTTCGTCATGCGGCGGCCCACACCCTGTATCGGCGCTCTGGACAACCACAGCATTCCGGGCCACCGGTCCGGATGCCGAGCGGCACGAAATATTGCCCTGTTAGACCCGCCAGGGTTGGCGGACACTGTTTCGACTAAGCCGACATGAACGCCTCAAGCACAAGACCACGAGCCAGGCGTCAACGATCGACGTCGGTCGCACACAACTGCCTAGCCCGCTGTGCGGGTCGCACGCTGCGCGTGCGGCCTGGGGCCGTTCTCGCGCGCGGCCCGACACTCGGGCCGCGCCACCCCTGCTGTTATCCCAAGATCCGGAACATATGCGGAACGAGAGTGGCACAGCCTGATCACAACGACGCTCCACCATCCGCCAAGAATTTATGAAACTGCGCCGCGTGCCGCGCGTCGTGGGATCATCGCCACGGCTGCCTTAGCCGACTCGGCGGCCAACTCGGGGTGTCGGTGGTGAACCAGAACTGCCGGTGTCCCAGGTGCGCCGACACGTCCTTCATGACGGCGCCGGCCGCCGGCATGACGGTGGCCGCGCAGTGCCGGAGGTCGTGCAGCCGTAGGGGCGGCAATCCGGACTTCTTGATCAGCCACTCGAAGTGGTCAGACAGCTTGTCTGGATCAAGCGTTTGATCAGCATGCCCGCCTTGGGGAGGGCACCGCCGCATGCGCGATCCGATCAGCGCGGCAAGATTAGGTCTCGAGCGTGGATGTCCCGTCGGGGGGAGGATGGCGGCCCGCATCAGCGAGCGAGGTGCTCAGCTATAACGCTCCACAAATAGATAAATGGTATGAGGCGGTCCGAGTATCCAGGCATATCGTCGCGTCACCCCCAGTCACACGAAAGGACTGCCAGCTGATGCGACGACTCACGATGGCAGCCACGGTGGTGTTCGTCGCGGTAACCACCGCGACGCCCGCCAACGCCGCGCCCCCAGCCTTACCATCCCAGCCCTCGCCCCAGACGGCCCAAGCCGTGACAGCCGCCGATCCGGCACCTGAGGTGGTCGGTACCGAGCAGGCCGTATCCCGGCGGCTCGGCGCGAATCGCACCAGCACCACAATCCGGCATGCCGACGCCACCTACGTCAAGGTCCACATCGACGAACTCCTGTTACGGCCCGGCGACTACATCACCGTGTCAGACCCTGCCGGGCGCGAAACCCACACCTACCTCTCCGACCCCACACGCGTACAGCGGCCCGAAAACTCCGCCGCGACCACCGCCGACCGCGGCTTCTGGGCGATGTCGGTCGAGGGCGACACCGCGGTCGTGACGCTGCACAGCCCGACGCGCGGCATCGGATCGTACGTTCGCCTCGACCGGATCGCACGAGGCTTCACCCCAGCGGAGTTCGCGGCGCGCGACGCCGTCCGGCCCCTGTCCATCTGCGGCGCCAATGACTATCGCGACGCGGTCTGCTACCGGTCCAGCCATCCGACGGAGTACCAGCGCTCCCGCGCGGTGGCCCGGCTGCTCATCGGCGGCACCAGCGCCTGCACCGGCTGGCGGGTCGGGCCGAACAATCGGTTGCTGACGAACAACCACTGCGTCAGTACGACCAGTGGCGTCAGGCAGACCGAGATCCAGTTCAACTATGACTGCCCGACGTGCGGCGGCACCGGTGCCAACCCGGTGACCAAGGTCGTGGGCGAGCAGATGCTGAAGACCAGCCCGCTGTCCAGCCTCGACTACACGCTGCTCACCGTGCAGAACTTCGGCGCCATCTCCAGCTTCGGCTACCTGGAGCTCGACGCTCGCCGCCCCCTGCAGGGCGAGCAGATCTACATCGCCGGGCACCCGCGCGCGGCCGTGAAGAAGCTCTCCATCACCAGCGACCGGAACAACGGGAACTGCGTCATCGACAGGCCCGTCAGCGGCGTCAACAGCGGCTACCTCTGTGACACCGAAGGCGGCTCGTCGGGTTCGCCGGTCATCGCCCGCTCCACGCACAGGGTGATCGCGCTCCATCACCTGGGGGGCTGTCCCAACGAGGGAACCCGCATCGAGCTGATCAAGCCGGAAATCGACGGCATACTCTGACCGGCGCGAGCGTGCTCTGAAGAGACTGCGGTGCCGCGGGCCCTGGACGGCTGCCCGGCCGCGGCCGGCACGCTCAGGGCCTGACACCACGCCCGGCCCGGGGACCCCATGGGCCCTGGGCCGGATCGGACGTTACAGGCCGCCTCCGGCACCCTCGGGGTCCAGGCGGGTCAGCCCTATACGGGGATCCAGTCGAGCGTGACCGCCAGGATGACGAAAGGCGACGGCCGCGTAGCCCACGACGAACGCGATGATCGTGGCCAGGATAGACGGTGGTCTGGGTGCGCCAGTCGACGCTCATGGACGACCCCGCCCGCACCGCCGACATCGCCAAGGCCTTCGCCAAGGTGCTGTCGATCTGACGAGGCGCGCCGGTCCAGGTCACTCTGGGACTGCCGATGTCCGTGGATTTCCGGCATTCCTCCTGTCACGGAGATCGCCGTCTGTAACCTGGACGGCATGGCTGATGCGGTACTGGCCGAGGCTGACCTGGTCCGCGAGGCGCAATCGGGGGATGTCACCGCTCTCGGGGTGCTGCTGGCCCGACACCAGGCGGACATGCGCGCGGTCGCTCTGAGCATCCTGGGATACGGCCCCGACGCCGAGGACGCCGTCCAGGAAGCCGCCCTGGTCGCGTTGCGCCGCATCGGGGACGTCCGCGATCCGCACGCGGTGGGGGCGTGGCTGCGGGCGGTCGTCCGGAACGTCTGCCGGATGCAACTTCGCACCAGAACCGCGGTGCCGACAGACGACATCGAGTCGCTCGCACCGCCGTGCGCCGAGCCCGACCCGGGCGAGCTGCTGGATCGGTACGCGACGCGGGACTGGATCTGGCGCGCCCTGCAGGAGCTGTCGCCCAACCTGCGACTGGTGACGATGCTGCGCCACTTCACGGGGGTGACCGCCTATGACCAGATCGCGGAGTTGTGCGCGGTGCCGGTGGGAACGGTGCGCAGCCGGCTCAGCCAGGCGCGGGCCAAGATCTCCGAAGCGCTGCTGGCGACTTCGAGGCTGGCACACGACGATGTGGCGGCGCTGACCGAGGCATGCCGCCGGGACGCTGAGGAGACGCTGCGGGCCGCGGAGCGCGGCTCGTTCGGTGAGGCGCTGGCGGCACAGTGGTCGCCGATGGTGGAGACGACGTGGGCCCGCGACAAGCACACGCACGGTCTTGACTATCCCGTGCAGGTGATGAACCGCAACCTCGACGACGGTGTGCGCCATCACCTGGCCAACGTCGTCGCCGGCCACGATGTGGTCATCTGGGAGACCGACCTGACCAATCCCCCCGACGACCCCTTCCACTGTCCACCGGCGTCCGTGTGGGTGATGTTCATGGAGCAGGGCCGGGTGGGGCGGCTGCGGGTGTTCCATCCCCGGCATCATGGCGGCCCCTCGAGGCCGTCGCGCTGACCGTCACTGGCCTGGCCGGCTGAGGTCGGCTCCGGGTGGCGCGTACCGATTCGCCGACTGATCGAACTTCTGGCGTGGCCGGCGCATCTTGCGGGTGCCAACAAGTAACCCAGGGGGACATCATGTCGAAACCTCAGCCGGCCGCTCTTGACGGAGACGCCGATTGCGACGTTCGCATGTCGGTACGGATCGGGCGAGCCGCCTTACGGCACCGCCGGTATTCCGCGCGCCATGTCCGCCGCGCTCACCGAGCCGCGGGCGTACCGCGAAGCCTCTGCGGTGGATGCCGTGAACGGCCCGCCGACCGGCGGGCGGGCGGGGCGCGGTCGGTTCCGGCCGAGGCGGGCCCGCCTCGGCCGGTGCTGGTGGCAGCACTGACGGAGCGTGAGCTGGAGGTTCTCCGGCTGGCGGCCCAGGGGCTGAGCAACCGGGAGATCGGCGAGCGGCTGGTGATCTCCAGCCGGACCGTCGGGCACCACCTCTCCCACGTCTACGACAAGACCGGGCAGCGGACCCGGGCCAGTGTGGCCGTGTTCGCCATCGAGCATGGCTTGCTCGCCCGACCATCTGCGGCGGCCCCGCTGGTCGGATAGGTCGGTTGGCCGATGTCGCTCCAGGTGGACGTCAGTGATCCTTGATGCCGCGGGGTCGGGGAGAGAGGGCCGGATGAACGCCGGTTTGAGCGCCCCGCAGGAATCGAGGGAGCATTCTGTGTACGATTATCCCCGCCTGGACATGGAGATGGCCGAGCTCGCCGAGGCCGAGGCCATGTTCCGGTTCGAGTCGGGTGCGCGCGCCGAGGTTCGGGCCGCTCTCGGCATAGAATGCGCCCGGCTCGGCGGCGGTGTCGTCCTGTCCATGCGCGACGACCCGACGGGCTACTGGAGCAAGGCGCTGGGATTCGGCTTCGCCGAGCCCGTCACGGCTGAGCTCATCAAGGAGATCTGCGAGTTCTACCGGTCCAGGGCCGTTCCGATGGCCGTCCTGCAGCTCGCGCCCTGGGTGCTGCCCACCGACTGGGAGCAGATCTGTGCCGAGCACGGGCTGGCCGCAGGACCGCCGTGGGTGAAACTCGTGCGCGACCTGCCTGGCTGGACGAGGATTCCGGAGCCGGGGCTGCGGGTCGAGCGGGTCGACGAGCGGGAGGCGCGGCGATGGGCATCAGTCCTGATGCGTGGTTTCGGCATGCCGCAGGGGCCGCTCGTGGAGATGGCGGCCGCCGCCGTCGGGCGGCCGGGTTTCCACGCCTACGCCATCAGGTTCGACGGGAAGGTGACGGCGTCGGCAGGGATGTACGTGGACGGTGACGTGGCCCAGCTCTTCGGCGCCGCCACATTGCCGTCCCATCGCCGCCGTGGCGCCCAGTCCGCGTTGCTGCGGGCGCGCATCCGCGACGCCTGGGCGCTCGGCTGCCGGCTGATGTTCGCGGAGACGGCGGGCGAGCAGGCGGGCGCGCACAATTCGTCCCTGCACAACATGCTGAAAGCGGGGTTCGAGAGGCTGTACGTACGGCAGAACTGGACCTGGCAGCGGAGTCCCGCGGGGTGAACCGGCCCGGACCCGTGCACCGGCTGCGCGATGCACGGGTCCGGGAGCCCGGACGGTGGTCAGCTTCAAGCTGTTAGTCACGCCGAGTACCGGAGTTTGGGCAATAGAGTTCTTTTTGTGCCGTTATGGTGTTTCCTCCGAGGGGTGTTACGTTATGACTTCTTTATCCACTCCAACCGATGTCCGTTTCGCCAATTTACTGATGGATAGTTTCGGCCGTATCGTCGGGTCGTCCCTGCTGCCCGCTGGCGTCGACGAGAGGGACGTATCGCGGTGGCTCTACTTATGGTGTTTCCTCCGAGGGGTGTTACGTTATGACTTCTTTATCCACTCCAACCGATGTCCGTTTCGCCAATTTACTGATGGATAGTTTCGGCCGTATCGTCGGGTCGTCCCTGCTGCCCGCTGGCGTCGACGAGAGGGACGTATCGCGGTGGCTCTACGAGGACGCCCCGTTCGTCCTGCTCGCGCATGACACCTCGGCGGACCCGTTGTTCGTTTACGCGAACCGTACGGCCCAGCGTTGCTTCGAGTACAGCTGGGACGAGATCGTCGGCATGCCGTCGCGGCTTTCGGCCGAGGCGCCGAATCGCGAGGAGCGCCAGCGGCTCTTGGATGGCGTCCGGCGACACGGCTACGTTGATGACTACCGAGGCCTGCGGATCGCGAGGTCCGGACGTCGTTTCTGGATAGATGAGGCGATCGTGTGGAACCTCGTTGACGACGAGGGAACGCGTCATGGACAAGCTGCGCTCGTCCGCCGGTGGACAGATGCGTCACGGGCGCTTGGGTGCGCCGGTTCCTCCAAACCTTCGTAGACTGCTGCGCGCAGGCTCGGCTGCGATGGCTTTCGGTAAGCCTGGGCCGCCGGCCAGGTCCGGCGCGGAGGACGCCTGAACCCGCCTTAGCCGGAAGCCGGCGGCCATCCGCAAGTGGCGCGAGCGGTACAACGCTCGCGTGGTGGGCCGCGCTGACAGGCGCGTCTTCTACGACTTCACCGACCTGGCCACGATCGACGGCTGTATCAGCCGCCGGGAGGAGTCCCCTCGACTCCTGAGAAGCGCGACCAACTGCGCGCCAACCTCCACGCCCGATGGAAGGGCGGGCGCCGCCTAGGCTGGTCCACTCGGAACACTGCGGCCGCTGGCGCGCCTCGAACAGGTCTGTGATCTCAGGCGTCCGTGGGCTGACGATCACTCCGCCCATGGCGGGGTGAACGGCGCCATACCGGGCATGATCGCCCGCCCGCCTACGGGGAGGACCGCGACCAACTCGGCCGGTTCGTCGTGCGGGTTACCGATACCGAACGGGGTGTGCGCGGGCACGATCAGCGCGTCGCCCGCGCTGAGCGCGTGCTCCTCGCCTTCGATGATGGCGGTCAGACTTCCCGACAGCACGACGAAGATCTCCTCGCGGTCGACCGCGTGGCTGTCGGCGGGCATGCCGGGTGCGATGGCGAACCGCCAGGCGCAGGTCTCGGTGGCGCCCCTGCTGGGGGCCGCGAGGCCGGTGGCGGTGACGTGCGGGAGGGCGAAGGTGGGGGCGTCGGCCCCGGAGATGACCGGCACGGGAGAGGTCCTTTCGGGTGGCTATTGCGCGGTCGGGGGCACGAAGGGGTCGCCGCCGTTCATGCGGGCGAGCGCGCCCACCGGGAGCGCCGCGACCAACTCCAGTGGTTCGTCGTGCGGGTTGGCGAGGCTGAACAGTGTGTGCGCGGGCACCACGATCGCGTCGCCGGCGGACACCTCGTGCTCGACGCCGTCCAGCGTGGCGGTCGCCCGGCCGGACAGCACGATAAGCACCTCTTCGTGGTCGAACGAGTGCTCGGCGGGAAGCGCCCCAGGACTCACATGGGTACGCCAGACGCAGGTCTCCTTCGCGCCCCGGCTAGGGGAGGCCAGGCCGGTGAAGGTCGTGTGGCCGACGGTGAAGGTGGGAGCGGTGGCTCCTCGGACGATAGGCACGGTGTATCCTCCAGAGATATACAACCAAGGTTTACAACCATGGTTGTATATCTTGGGTGGTGACTGTGTCAACCGGAGGCCAGGGATGGATGAGATCGACTTCGGCGTGCTGCTCGGGCTGGCCTATCACCAGTTCGTCGCCGAGCTGCACGCCCATCTGGCCGGTGCGGGCTTCACCGGTATCCGGCCGACCTTCGGCTACGCGTTCAGGGTGCTGGCCAGAGAGGAGCTGACCACCAGCCAGCTCGCCGCCCGACTCCAGATCACGCCGCAGGGGGCCGCCAAGACGGTCGAGGAGATGGTGGCCGCGGGCTACGTGAAGCGGACCCCGGACCCGGCCGATGGACGGGTGAAGCGGCTCAACCTGACCGATCGCTGCCGGGCGCTGATGGCGTCCGCGCAGGAGTTCCACGCTGACTTCGAGCGACGCCTCGAAGCAGACCTCGGCAAGGCGCGGGTGGCCGACCTACGTGAGGTGCTCACCACGATCATGGAGCGGAACGAGTCCCCCGACGGCCTCGCTCGCGCACTCAGGCAGATCTAATCCGAAAATCGGACAGTAACTGGCAGGCGGCAGCGAACCCCGGCGTTGGAGGTGCACGGGCATCCGTACGAGATCCCGTAAGCCTATGTCCGGCGGCGCACCGACTCCCACGAAGACGCCGCCTACGCCCTCGCCGAGACGTTCACCACGGCCTGGCGCCGCCTCGACGACATTCCCGAGGAGCGGGACGCGCGCCTGCGGCTGTTCGGCGTGGCCCGCCGCGTGCTGGCCAACGGCCGCCGGGCCGAGTCGCACCGCAGCGAGCTGGTGGAACGGCTCGGCCGGGAGCTCGCCGTGTGGGCGGAGTCGGCCAGGCCCGGCGGCGCACTCCCCGGCGTGCGCGAGGATCGGATTCGGCGTGGCGCTACCGCTGGATTTTCTCCTGGCACAAACTCAGGTGTTCCCGTTCCAACTGTCCGGATTCTCCCGCACGTTCCCTGCAGGAAGCGACCCGGATAGTTGCTGGGCCATTGCCGGACCACAAAGCATGGCCACAGACGGACACCGTCGGGCATGAACCGCAACGGGAACGCCCGCGACGAGCTTCTGGTCCGCGAGAAGGTCCACACCCGCGAGGGCGACGCCATCGCCGCGGCCCGCCGCCGGCTGCCGATGGTGGAGCTCGACGGGACGGTCGAGGTCGTCGGACCCGACGGCCCGGTCCCGTTCCTGGACCTGTTCCAGGGGCGCGACGAACTCGTGGTCTACAAGCACATGTGGTACGGCGGCGCGCCGCACCAGGGGCAGTGCGAGGGCTGCACCACCACGGCCTGGCACCTGAAGGACGCTGTCTACCTCAACACCCGCGGCGTCTCGTTCGCCATCCTGACCACGGGCCGGTGGGACGAGGTGGCCTCCTACGTCGAGTTCATGGGCTACACCCAGCCCTGGTACTCGGTGCGCGACGTGGACGCGCCGGTCGGCGGCAGCATGGGTTACATCACCTGCTTCCTGCGCGACGGCGACCGCGTGTTCCCCACCTACTCCACGACGGGCCGTGGCAACGAGCCGGTCAACGGGTCCCTCGGCCTGCTCGACATGACGCCCTACGGCCGCGGCGAGGCGTGGGAGGACACGCCCGAGGGCTGGCCCGAGGGGCGCCGCCCGTGCTGGTTCTGGCGCTCGGACGCGGACGGGAACGCCACCTGGGGCCCGACCAGCGGCCCCGTGCCGCAGTGGACCCGCCCCGGCGCGACCCCCGTGGAGACCCTCGGCCGGCACGGCCACCACCACTGACGCGCCTGCGTCGACGGCGTCGGCAAAGGTGTTCGGCCGGAAGGTGAAGGACTCCTGGTAGGAGAGGCGTTGTTCAGGCTTGCCAGTCTTACCAGGAGTCCGGGCGGATTTCGCACGGATGCTTGAGGGGATCGCGCGCCGCGGCTACAGCCCCGCTAGTCTCCGGCCATCACGGTAAAGGTGAACCCGGCGCTCGTCGGACGGCGCAGCGGAATGTCGCACTTGATCCGGCGCAGCACCTCGTTCCTGCTGAGGCCGAGCCCCTGTGCGATGAGCCGGTCCGGGCGCACCGGTATCGGATCCTCGAAGACGACCTCCACCTGGACCGGCCACGCCTCGTCCAGCCATGCCGGCGAAGTGTCCAGCCGCCAGGCCCCTTTCCAGTCCAGGGTGAAGCGGTTGCGCCGGGCGAGCAGCGGATCCAACAGCCTGGACGCCACCAGCTCCGGATCGTTGGCGTGGTAGCGGTCGAGCTCGGCCGGATCGAAGGAGGTGACCGACGCTCGCTCGTGCACGGTGAGCTTGCTCGTCCGATCGCAGGACACGCAGCGGACCAGCAGCCACACGTCCAGCAGCTTGCCGTTGGCGTTGACGCGGAACCTGCCCTCGCCGGTGGTGGCCGACTCCGACCAACAGCGCACGCACCGCAACGACAGCAGAGGCAGCCTGGTCCGACGGACGACCCAGGGCAGCACAGTATGAGGTTGTGAAGACATGATCTCTCTAGACCTGACACGAGGCCGATTGCGCGCGACCTCAAACGCCGTATGACCGGGCGCACACGGACAGCCCGGCAGAGCCGACGGGAGGGTCGGCTTGAAGGTGAGCGGAAGAAGGTGTCAGGTCTAAAGAGCAGGCGGGGTCACGCGGTTTGTCCTCTGTCCTCACTGCGACGGGGCCGCAGGCAACCTACGGGAACGCGGGAGGAAGCCTCAAACGGTTTTCCGGCGGCGGTGCTCCCTGGTGCCCGCGACGGCCGTGCTGCATGGCAGACCGTTCGGGCGCACGCCGCTGAGGCAGGCGGCCGCAGAGTCGCTGGCGTCGTTTCGCGCCTCGGTGAAGTCCAGGTCGTGGCCCTGCCAGGAGACGCTGGCGCCGTCGCGGAGATGGGCGGTGATCAGCCGGATGATGGCGCAGCCGGCAAGTTCCCGAGCAGGAACGCCAGCCCTCGGCGGGTAAGCGAACGGAGTCGGTGGTTTGGACTTCAAGGTCCGGGCAGATGCGGGGCATGAACGGACAGGACGAGGTGCCAGCGGACCTGCCGGCCGCGGTCGGCCGTGTCGACGGGGAGAGCGACACCATCGCCGCACGGGCCGGAGTCGAGGTCCGCGAGACGCGACGCCCGATACCGGCGGAGCCCGTTGAGGCGCCCCTCGATCCCGAACACAAGGTCGAGCAGGAACGACGCGAGGCAACCGAGAACGGTGAGGATGTGCGCCCCGATGCCGAGCCCACCGACTGAGCTTGCTCTCTAACGTGTACGCGAGCACGGAAGGGCGGGAAAGGGACTTTGGACACGTCTGACCGTATTGCCCATCCCTGGGGATCCCGTACGCCCTACGGGCCCGGAGAAGAGTGGCCGGTCCGCGTGGACAGCTATCTCGAAGGTGACCTGGCTGAGGGGGACGTCGAGTCGTGGGCGCAGTCCGCGTCGATCCTGCATTCCAACGGTGACGCGATGGACATCGCTGTCCGGGGCGGGCGGGTCGTGGGGGTGCGGGGCGCGCCGTCGACCGGGTCAACCGCGGTCGGCTCGATCTGAAGGATCTGTACGGCTGGCAGGCCAACAACAGCCCCGACCGCCTCACCCACCCGCTGGTCCGCGAGCGGGGAAGGCTGGTGGAGACGGACTGGGACACCGCGATGGACCGTATCGTGGCCCGCTCGCGAGAACTGCTCGACAGGCCGGGAGGGTGGAGGCGTCTCGGTTTTCACACCAGTGGCCAGCTGTTCCTGGAGGAGTACTACACGCTGGCGGTGATCGGAAAGGCGGGCATCGGCACTCCGCACATGGACGGCAACACCCGCCTGTGCACGGCGACGGCGGCCTCGGCGCTCAAGGCCAGCTTCGGCACCGACGGGCAGCCGGGTTCGTACACCGATGTCGATCACTGCGACGCGCTCGCGCTGTGGGGGCACAACGTGGCCGAGACCCAGGTGGTCCTTTGGGAGCGGATGCTGGATCGCCGCCGGGGCCCGCGTCCGCCCGCCATGATCGCCGTCGATCCGCGCGTCACGCCGGTCGCCCGCGAGGCGGACGTGCACCTGGCCGTCCGCCCGGGCACCAACCTGGCGCTGATGAGCGCGCTGATCCACCGAATCGTCGAGCGCGGCTGGCACGACCCTCAGTACGTGGCCGAGCACACCGTCGGGTTCGAGGAGCTGTGCCGGGTCGTCTCCGGTTGCCCTCCAGAGCGCGCCGCACGGATCTGTGACGTGCCGGTCGCCAGAATCGAGCAGGCCGCGGAGATCCTCGGCGGTTGCCAGGGGCTGCTGTCCACCGTGTTGCAGGGTTTCTACCAGTCCCATCAAGCCACCGCCTCCCCCTGCCAGGTCAACAACCTCCACCTGCTGCGTGGCATGCTGGGCCGGCCGGGGGCGGGTGTGCTGCAGATGAACGGCCAGCCGACAGCGCAGAACACGCGCGAGACCGGCGCTGACGGCGACCTGCCGGGCCTGCGCAACTGGAACAACCCCGTCCATATCCGCGAGCTCGCCGAGCTGTGGAACGTCGAGCCGTCCGTCATCCCCCACTGGGCGCCGCCCACGCACGCCATGCAGATCTTCCGCTACGCCGAGCAGGGCTCGATCCAGCTGCTGTGGATCTCGGCCACCAACCCGGCGGTGTCGCTGCCCGACCTGGCGCGGATCCGCCGCATTCTGTCGCGCGAGGGGCTGTTCGTGGTGGTACAGGACCTCTATCTCACCGAGACGGCCGAGCTGGCGGACGTGGTGCTGCCTGCTGCGACCTGGGCCGAGAAGCTGGGCACGTTCACCAATGCCGACCGTACCGTCCACCTGTCGGAAAAGGCCGTGCCGCCGCCCGGACAGGCCCGCTCGGATCTGGACATCTTCCTGGACTACGCGCGGCGGATGGACTTCCGCGACCGCGACGGCAAGCCGCTCATCACATGGCAGGATCCGGAGTCGGCGTTCGAGGCGTGGAAAGCGTGCTCGGCCGGGCGCCCCTGCGACTACACCGGCATCACCTACGACCGCCTGCGCGGTGGCAGCGGCATCCAGTGGCCCTGCACGCCGTCAGCCCCTGGCGGCACGGAAGCGCCGACGGACGCGTACCCGATGCTCCTGACCACCGGGCGGACGATCCACCACTTCCACACGCGCACCAAGACCGGCCGAGCGCCGCAGCTCGACGGCGCCGCGCCCGACTCCTGGGTGGAGATCAACCCGCGCGACGCCGATACGCTCGGCATCTCCGAGGGCGATCTGATCCTGGTCGAGTCGCCACGCGGTGCCCTGCAGGCTCGCGCGCGGCTGTGCCCCGTCCGGCGCGGCGTGGTGTTCGTCCCGTTCCACTACGGCTATTGGGACCTCGCCGAGGGCGCGCCCCCGCGTGCCGCGAACGAGGTCACGGCCACGGGCTGGGACCCGGTGTCCAAGCAACCGCTCTACAAGGTCACCGCGGTCCGGTTGACCAGGATGGCGGGTTGAGCATGTTCCTCGCCCACTACCTCGGACTTCTGCACCGCTCGGAGCAGGAGCTGGCCGACGCCTTCCGCGACGTGGCGGATGGTCACAAGGACGAGGCAGATGTGATCCGCATCTGCCACCGCCTGGCCGAGCAGTGCGAGGATCATGTGCGCCGGCTGGCGCCGTTCGTTGAAAGCTACGCCGAGGACGCGCCCGACGAACCGCACAGGCTGCACGCCGTGCTCTTCGCCGGCACCCGGGAGGGCGGGCTCGGCCTCCTGCGTGACCTGCACGACCTGTATCTGATGGCGGCCGAGTGCGACATCGCGTGGACCCTGGTCGGGCAGGCCGCGCAAGGGACACGCGACCAACGGCTGGCGCAGGTGGTCGGGCTGTGTGAGGCCGAGACCTCCACCCAGCTGCTGTGGTTGCGCACCCGTATGAAACAGGCCGCACCACAGGCGCTCGTCGTGTCAACCGGGTAGCGCCTCATCACTGGTCGAGCAATGCGCACCAGCTGATATGCCGCCACCCGGTCGAACTCCGCCGACCCTCGGTCAGCGCTTCCATGGCGGGCTGTCGCCCATCTTCTCGTAGTAGCGGGCGAGGTGGGCCTTGACCCTGCCGACCTCCTGTGTGGGGAGGTCGATGCCGCCACGAGCACCCTGCATGATGTTGCCGGCGGCCATGATGGCCCGTGGCACGGCCTGGAGCCGGCCGTCGATGACGTCGGCGATCAGCAGCTTGTAACTGGTGAAGTTCTCGGGCTTGTCGCCGTCGTACCAGATGTGGGCGTCGCGGTAGGCGGCGTCCGGCTCGTCCTCGGCATCGGCCCAGTCGCGAACCCGCTTGTCGGCGGCGTCGCCGTCCCAGGCGCGGTCACGGTCAGCGAGCGGCAGATCCTGAAACCTCGTGACAGTCATACCTTGCCGGCTACCCCGCCCGACCCCAGTAAACGGCAGGCCGCCAGGCTACGGCCCGCGTCGCCTACAGCGAGCGACCCCCAGCCGGGCCAGATGACACCGTCCATGTTTCGGCCGCCAGCTGCGGGAACGGGACGAAGAGGCTCGTCGACGCCGCCGACCCGCGCCGCGCCGACGAGGCCCAGAGCAGCAAGACGACCCGAGGGAGGCTGCCGTGGAAGCACAGCAGGATGTGATCGCGGTCCTGATCACCGATCATCACGAGGTCGAGGAGATGTTCTCCGAGCTCGAACAGATGAGCGGGCAGACGAGCGAGCAGGCCAAGACGCTGGCCGAGCAGGTGGTCATCGAGCTGGTGCGACACTCGGTCGCCGAGGAGGAATACCTCTATCCGGCCGTCCGCGAACACGTTCGGGGCGGTGACAAGCTGGCCGATCAGGAGATCTCCGAGCACGCCGACGCCGAGCAGACCATGAAGCGCCTGGAGCGGCTGGAGCCGGGCGACGCCGACTTCTGGCCTACCACGGAGCTCCTGATGGGCCAGATCCGTGACCACATCCGGGAAGAGGAGAACGACCTGTTCCCGCAGCTGCGGGAAGCCTGCCCGCCCGAGCAACTCAGGGAACTGGGGACGAAGGTGCAGCGGGCCAAGAAGCTCGCCCCAACCCGGCCGCACCCGTCGGCGCCCGACACCCCGCCGGCCAACAAGCTCCTGGCGCCAGGGGCCGGGCTGGTGGACCGCATCCGCGATGCCCTCACCGGCCGAGGCCGTTCCTAGCAAACCGCACCATGGAACGACCGGAATTACGGTCAAAGGCCGCCTCGGTGGCTGAGGCGATCGGCTCGACGGTCGAACAGTCAGGGCTCGGAGGCGATCAGTGCTTCAGAGCGGCGGCGAGTTCGCCCTTGGTCATGGCGGAATATCCGTCGATGCCTTTCGCCTTGGCCTGTTCCAGCAGTTCCCGCTTGGTACGCGTAACGGGCCGTGGAGGGGCGTTGAGCAGGGCGGCCTTGGCAGCGCTGAAGGCATGGGCCAGCTCGGCCAACCGCTTGGCGGGCAGGGCCTTGGCCAGGGCAGGGAGGATCTCGCTCTCCTCTTCCTCCACATGGTGCGTGACCGCCTTGACCAGATCCTTGAGGATCGGCTCGAAGGCCGGTCCGGTGGGATCCGTGTCGAGCAGTTCGAGGAGCTTCTCCTCGGCTTCGTGGTGTTCTTCGGTGCCGTGGTGGACTTCGCGTCGCTCGCTGGGCGCCGCCTTGGCCAGCTCGGAGTAGACCTCGCTCTCTTCGGCACGGGCATGCGCGGTGAACTTCGCGGCGAGCTCGGCCAACAATGCGGGGCGGTTCTCCGGCTGCTTGTACAGCTTGTCGAAGATCGCCTCCACGTCGCGGTGATCGGCGGTGATCAGGTCAATGACGTTCAGTGGCATATCACCCTCCCTAGGTTGGGATCCGGCGGCCCCTCCTACCCGGGGAAGCCGGTCACATGCGGAGAACGTGGGGCCCATAGGAGACGGGTGTCGAGCCCGGCACGTCACTCGTACGACTACCGCAGCCGGGGCAGGACCTCGCGGGCGTAGAACTCGAAGAAGGCGTCCTGCTCGGTGCCGATCTGGCTGATGTAGACCTCGTCGAACCCGGCGTCCACGTACTCCTGGATCGCCTTGACATGCACCTCGGGCTCGGGGCCACACGGTGTTGACGTGGTGGCGTCCTCCTCGCTGACCATCTCCGCCAGTTGCGCGAAATGCCTCGGCAGCGGCAGCAGCTGGGAGGCTTCGCCCTTGATGCCCTGGGTCGGCCACAGCCGGTGCACCTTCTTGCGGGCGTCAGCCTTGTCCTCGGCATAGCAGACCTTCAGCCCGCCCTGCGCGGGTTTGCCCGCCCCGCCGGACTCGCGGAACAGCTTGACCAGGTCTGCGTTCGGCCCTGTGCAGATGTAGCCGTCGCCGATCCGCCCCGCCAGCTCCACTGACTTCTCGCCGAGGCCAGAGATGTATACCGGCGGTGGGTTGTCGGGGAGCGTGTAGAGGCGCGCGCTGTCGACGGAGTAGTGCGTTCCGCGGTGGGTGGTCAGATCGCCGCTCCACAGCCGACGCATCACCTCGATCGCTTGCTCCAGCATCTCCAGTCGTTCGGCGGCCGGCGGCCAGCGGGAGTCGGTGATGTGCTCGTTCAGCGCCTCGCCTGTGCCGACGCCGAGCTGGAAGCGTCCTCCCGTCAGTACGGCGCTGGTCGCGGCAGCTTGGGCGATGACGGCCGGATGGATGACGAAGGGGCTCTGCCCCTGTTGGTCCAGCCAGGGATGGTAGTGATCGGAGATCACTTCGACTGCCGGACGAGTTCCTTGGGCCCGTGCTCCTCGCTGCTCAGAAAGTATCCGATGTGTGCCATTGCTGAGTCCTCCCGCCCAGGACGAGCAAGATCAGGCCGATGACGATGTCCTCCTCCAGGCTGCGTTCCTTTCGAGCCGGAGAGCCGAGGGTCGGCTACCCGACGAGTTCGCGGTAAACGACCCGCGGGGAGAGACTTCGCGGCGAGGAGTGCCGAGGCTACGCCTCACTCTCCTCGCAGCAGGCGGCCGCGACCCGCATAAGCCGAATTTCGCAATCGCACAGCTTAAGCGGCATATCCCCATGCCCATCGGCCCCATGGACGTTAGCCGCGATTCAGGACGGGCAGGGAGCAGCCCCATGAGCAGGATCGAGTACTCCGTAGACGTCAAGGTCCCGATCCGCGTCGCCTACGACCAGTGGACGCAGTTCGAGACGTTCCCCGAATTCATGGAAGGGGTGGAGTCGGTCAAGCAGCACACCGATACCCGCGCCACCTGGCTGGCTGAGATCGCCGGGGTGAAGCGCGAGTTCGAGACCGAGATCACCGAGCAGCACCCTGACGAGCGCGTCGCCTGGCGCACGCTCGACAAGCCCCACCAGGCCGGCGTCGTGACCTTCCATCGCCTCGACGACGCCACCACCCGCGTCACCCTCCAGATGGAGTACGACCCCGAGGGCTTCGTAGAAACCGCCGGCGACTGGCTTCAACTCGTCCGCCTGCGCGTCCAGGGCGATCTGCGCCGCTTCAAGGACTACATCGAGTCTCGCGGCCACGAGACCGGCGCCTGGCGTGGCAGCGTGCCGCCCCAGCACGCCGGCGACGCACCGCGTCGGTCCGATGCGCGGCCACCGGGCACCGGCACGCCGCCGCGGTCTGGCACTGGCTATCCGCCGTCTCCGGACCCAGGCCTGTAATCCTTGCGATCGCGCCTCCTCGCCCGCAAGGGCGGGAGGCGCGACGCTCGTCCGTCCGGCGCAGCACGCCGGTCGACATGCACCAACGCGCCTCAAGGCTCTGCATACGGCAGTACGAACACATCAAGGACAGCGCCAAGCGGCGGGGGGAAAGTGACAGCCGAGCCAAGGAGATCGCGGCCCGGACGGTGAACAAGGAACGCGCCAGGGCCGGTGAGTCGAGGACCGCCAGCCGGACCTCGACCCAGGACATCTCTTCGAGCCGGCGCGGAGGGCTGCGCTCGCACTCCGGAGCGGGTGGCCGTACGCGGGATCAACTGTACGCCGAGGCCAAGCGCCGCAACATCAAGGGCCGCTCGAAGATGAGCAAGGCGCAGCTGGAGAAAGCCCTCAGCCAGCCGGTTTCCTGCCGGGAGCTGCCGGCGTCAACCGTGCCACTCCAGTTCGTCGCGTTTCGCCAGGAACTCCTCGGTCAAGGACCACTCCAGAGGCAGCGGCATCGGATAGGTCGTGTGGATCCGGGCCAGCTCACGGTGAGCGCGGGCCAGGCTGGCGAAGTCACGCGGGTACGCGCGGGTGTCGACACCGGTGAAGACGCCCACCTTGCGGGCCCGCGCCAGCATCCTCCGCCAGTCCTCGGCCGAGGCCAGCCCGATGGACTCCACCCCGTGGGAGAACAGGACGATCCTGATCTCGTCGAACGACTCCGCCCGGTCGAGATAGGCCTGCGCGTGCGCGAGCGACTGCTCGGTGTTGAACACCATCCAGTACGGGACGGACCCGCTGCGCAGCGCCCACCAGGGCTCCATCAGCAGGAAGGACTCGACGAGCAGCCGGTCACCGGGCAGCCCGCGCCGCCGGTACCAGCTCCTGTAGAGGTCGGCGACCACCGGGCTCAGGTCCTCCGGCTCGCCGAAGCGCATGCGGACCAGCCGCCACCGGTTGCGTTCCGCGAGGTCTTCCAGGTCGGCGAGCAGCCCGGGCTCGAACCCCCACTCCGCTTCTGGGCTGTCGCCGTCCGCCGGCGGGTATTCCCAGCGCGACCGCCCGGCCCGATAGCGGGCGAGGTAGTCGGCCACGCGCGGCCCGCCGTGCTCGTACTCCTGCCTGGTGGCGCCGCCGAGCGCGCCGTGCTGGAACACGTGGCGCTCGCCCACCGTCGTGGTGGGCCAGCGCAGCGCGCAGTCCACGACGACCAGCGTCGCGCCGGGCGGCAGCGACGACTCCAGGAACGCGCGGTAGGCCGCTGCCAGACGGCGCCATTTGACCCGGAAGTACGTCATACCGGCAATCATCAGGCGGTCCTGGTTGGCGTCGTGCATGTGGTGCAGCACCAGGTCGGGGTTCGCGTCCAGCAGCGCCCGGCCCGCCGTGCGCGTCCGCGCCAGGTCGCCCTCGGGGTCGTCGGGCCGCACGCCGTGGCGGCGTACCGGCAGCAGCAGCGTCTGCGGCAGCCACGGCGCGGACAGGGCCGCCGCCAGGTGGATCATGGCGCCGTTGGACGACCCGATGAAGGCCACCGGGTACGGGCGGCGCGGGTAGTGCCCGGTCACCCAGCGCGCCAGGTCGCCGGAACGGAGCTCGGGCACGCGACGCATCGGCACGGCCTCGGCCCATCCGCTCACGGCGTACGCCTTCTCCTGCAGCGCCCGCGGCAGCCTCGCCGCCCCGCCGAGCACCGCCGACGCCACGCCCTCCAGCGCCGCCGGGCCCTGGCCGATCAGGGGAACGTCCCTGCCGTGCAGGAATCGGGACAGGGCCCGCAACGTGCCGGTGGCCGAGTCGAACGACGCCACCGCCCTGCCGGGCCTCACGAGCCGGCCTCCCGCAGGAAGGCGGCGACCTCACGGGCCAGACCATGCGGATCGCGGTACGGCACCATGTGCGGCAGCCCGTCCATGACCGAGAGTCGCCCACGCGGCAGGAGCCTGGTGACCTGCTCGGCCCACGCCTGGCTCACCATCCGGTCCTTGCCGCCGCGCACCACCAGGACGGGCACGTCCACGTACAGCAGCTTGTCCTCGATCCGATCCCGCAGGGAAGCGCCAAAGCTGGCCAGCACTCGCCGCAGCCCGGCGTCCCGGTAGTCGGCGACGTTCAGCGGCGTCATGCCCGGGCTTTCCCGCACCGAGTTGCGCAGCCACTGGCCCACCAGCCGGACGGCGGATCTGGCGTGCGGATCAACGGTCGGGCCGACCAGCACCAGCGCGCCTGTCCGGCCCGCGAAGCGAGCCGCCACATCGACGGCCACCTGGCAGCCGAAGGACCCGCCCAGCAGGCAGGGCCGCGCCAGCCCAGCCGCATCCAGCCAGGCGGCCACCGCGTCCGCGAGCCCCGCCACGGTCGGAAGATCATCGGGTCTGTCGCTGTGCCCAAAGCCGGGCAGGTCGAGGCTCCAGGTGTCGTGAGTCCGTCCCAGCACCTCGACGAGAGGCAGCATCTCCCGGCTGGACACCCCAGCGCCATGGACGCACACCACCGGCGGCCCCGGGCCTCGTCTGCGCCAGCTCGCCATGGTCAAGTCCATGACCGAATGAGTGAGCGGTTCGAGCGGCACGCCTCTCCTTTCGAAGGCCGCCCCTCTACCCGAATCGTGATCGTAAGAACCCCAGCCGAACGGATCAGTCGCCAGGCGCATGAGTGGCCGGCGCCGACCGGTCCGACGCGTTCGGCGTAACCGCTGGTCGGAAGCGTCTCGACACTCCGCACGCCGGCGAGCGCCCCCGCGAGGGCCACCTCGACGTCTCCCGACAGTGTCCCGCCCACCTGGGTCAACCGGCCCGCGCCGCCGACCTCGTATGCGCAGCGGGGCCGGGAGGGCAGGCCGGGTGGAGATCCTCATGGGCACCACGCGACGAGAAGCGGGTCCGTCCATCGCGGCGATCCCGGCTGGTAGGGTGGCGGACGGCTCGTCCTGCTCGGCACCGGGCTCACGGCCTGGAACCACCCCCAGGGCTGGACGGCCCGATCGACCCTTCCGCCGACCTTTACCCCCGCTTGGTGCACAGCGCGGTGTCCATCGCGTCGATCACGTGCCGCATGGCGTCCTCGGTGCTGGGGAGTGCGGTGACGGCGACGGTGGCGACCCGGCCGTGCTCGGTCACCCCGTTGCGGGTCTCGTAGCCGTCGATGTCACCGCCGTGGCCCCAGGCGACGCCGCCGCACGTCAGCGGCATCTTCGACAGGCCGAGCCCGTACTCCCAGCCGGTCGGCATACCGGGGGCCTTCATCGTGTGCTTCATGGCCGCGAGCTGCTCCGGCTTGAGCAGCTCGCCGCCCATCAGCGCACTCATGAAGCGGTTGAGGTCGCTGGGGGTCGCGATGAGCTGGCCGGCCGCCCACCCCCATGACGGGTCCAGGTTCGTGACGTCCACCAGCTTGCCGCCGGGCTTCTCGGATCCGTATCCCCGGGGGTGACGCCCGCGGATGGTCTTGTCGCCCTTGGCCGGCCAGTAGGTGTGGCGCAGCCCGATCGGCTTGATGATCCGCTCGTTGATCGCCTCGGCCACCGGGCGACGGTCGATCTTCTCGATGAGCAGGCCGGCCAGCACGTAGCCGGTGTTGCTGTACTCCCAGCTCGTGCCGGGCGCGAACGACGCCTTGTGCGCGAAGGCCATGTCCAGCAGGTCCTGGGGCGAGCGGTAGACGGCGCGGGCCTTGAAGGCGGTCGGCATCCAGCGGGTGTAGTTCGGCAGGCCGCTGGTGTGCTGGAGCAACTGCCGTACCGTGATCTTGCGGCCGTCGATACCCTTGCCGCGGACCACCTTCGGCAGGTACGTCTCGATCGGCTCGTCCAGACCGACCTTGCCCTCACCGGCGAGTTGCAGCACCGCCACCGCGGTGAACATCTTGGTGTTACTGGCGATCCGCACCTGACCGTCGACCGGGACCTTCGCCCTGGTCGTCAGGTCCGCGACCCCGGCGGTGTAGTGGCGGGTCCGGCCCCTGGCGTCCCGCACCGCTGCCAGTGCCGCCGGGAACCTGTCCTTCTTGACCAGCCTGTCCAGTTTCTTCTGAACGGTGTCGGGCCTGCGGTCGCGCTTCAGCTCGTCAGGCGTCTCGGCCAGCCCGGCGGACGGGCTATCGTCCGGTCTCTGCGGCACGGGGTTCGCGGTGCGGTCAGGTCCGGTGGCCGCCGCGGCCGGCGTCCCTGCCACGGCCAGCGCCGTCAGCGCCGCCGCGGCAGCCAGAACCCGCGCGCGCCGGGGGGACTTCGACTCGGAAGAGGTACGCGACATGGGGAAACGCTCCTGTTGCTCGGTGGAGTCGTCCGGAGCGGACGACTCCACCGAGCATGTCCGTTGAGGGCCCCCTTGATCGATCCTGCGTACTGGAGCGTTCAGGTACGGCCAGCTGTACCCGGACAGGCCAGGGAGGGGATGCCCTAGGTGCGAAACAGGGCCGCCTGGCTCACGCCCACGCGGCCGTCAGCCACTCACGGGGTGGCGATTCGGCCTGCATGCCGGTCAGGGCCGTGATCAGCGCCGGTCGGTGGCTCGACGGCCGGGCAGTGCGTACCGCGCGCCGGCGTCCGCAGGCTGATCAGATACCGCTCGGTCGCCGCGGAGACGCAGTTGCTGCCCAGCGAGTGCACCCCATGGCCCCACCCGTCGTAGGTCAGCAGCACCGCACCCGACTGGCGCGCCGCGTTCTGCGCCCACTCGTGCGGTGTGAACGGGTCGTACCGGCTGTTGAGCATCAGCACCGGCGGCACGCCCTTCCACCGCAGCGGTTCCTGTGGATTGCGCACCTGGGCCGGCCAGCCGACGCACCCCAGGGTCACGGTCCAGGCCTGCACGGGCAGCTTCATGTCCGGCGCCACCTCGGCGAGTCCTCGGCGGTATGACCGCACCTCATCGACGTCGCGCACCGGCAGTCTCCAGTCCTGGCAGAAGATGGCCTCGGATGCGCCCTCGACCGTCTCCTCAGCGTCTCTCTCGCGCTGGGCGGTGGCCTCTGGCTCCGGCTTGCCCGCCAGCAGTTTCGCCTGGTTCTCAGACAACGACTTCCAGTACGGGCCGGTGAAAGCGTGTTGGGTGTCGATGAGGAATTCGAGGAGGTGGATCTTCTTGGTCGTACGCGGATCAATCAGCTCCCCGCGTTCGGCCTTGGCGTACAACTGGGCGAAGACGCGGCGGACGTCCCGGCCGTGCAGCGCGCAGTCGGTCGAGCGCCCGCACCACGCCACGTACTGGTCGAAGCTGTCCTGCACAGCCTTGGCCTCACTGCGCAGGAAACTCCACGTCGTGGCCTGGCTGTGGTCCATGTTGCTGTCGAGCACCATCGCACGGACCCGGTGCGGGAACATCTGGGCGTACTGCTGGCCCATCAGGGTGCCGTAGGAGTTGCCGTAGTAGGTCAGCCTGGGCTCGCCGAGGGCGGCCCGGATCGCGTCCATGTCGCGGACGACGCTCTTGGTGTCCATGAAGTCGAACAGCGGCCCGTTCAGCTTCCGGCAGCTCTCGCCGAACGCCCGGTTGAGCTCGCGGAGGCGGCGGAACTGCTCGGCCGTGGTGGGTAACGCGTCGGAGGGCTGCCACGTCGACTGCTGACACCGGATCGGGTGGCTGCGGCCCACGCCCCGAGGGTCGAACCCGACGACGTCGAAGCGGCGGCGCACGTCGGCGGAGAAGGTGCCGCGCATGCCGGCGTCCGACTCCACGTCTGCCACGCCCGACGCACCCGGGCCGCCGGGGTTGATCAGGATGCTGCCGATGCGTGCGCTCGGATCCGTGGCCTTGCGCCGGGCGAGAGCGATGTCGATCGTTGGCCCGTCCGGTGCGGACCAGTCGATCGGCACGGTCACGCTGCCGCACTCCACCTCCGCCGTGTCCGGACACGGCTTCCAGTCGACGCTCTTCGTCGCGCGATGCGGCTCGTCGTGCGAGTCCGCGTGCCCCGGCGCGATTCCGAGCGCCGCAGCGGTTGACAGGGCGGTGAGCAGCGTGCCAATCCGGTATCGCCGTATCAAGTCGTACCTCCGGTTCTGGCTGGTGCGGGGAGTGCGGGACGGCTGGTCGGACGGGGTACGGGTGTTTCCGGTTCTACTCACTGCGTAGCCCGCCCGGCTTGGTCAGGCGCCACAGCAGCGGCAGGCTGGCCGCGGTGGTCAGCAGGACGACCAGGGCGGCTGCGCCGGTGGTGGCGCTGATGCCGAGCCAGTCGAACCGGATCGGGGCCTTGGCCGCGGCCTGCAGGATCGTCGACAGGCCGGTTCCGGTCAGGACGGCCAGGGTGAGGCCGAGCATGACAGGGATGGCGATCTGGCAGAGGACTGATCCGCTCAGCGTGTTGCGGCGGACGCCGAAGGCGACGAGCACGGCGAGCAGCCGGCGCCGCTCGCGGAGCTGCTCGGCGACGTTGACCAGGAGGCTGGCGCCGATGAGCAGCAGCAGCGCCGTGGCGCCGGCGAGGAGCGCCTGCCTGATGGTCAGCAGGGTGCCGTCGAGTGTCCGCAGCTCGATCAGCTGGACGTGGGCGGCCGGGTCCACCCGGGCGGCGGCGTTGCGGAGCCGGTCGAGGGCGTCGGGGTCGGCGGGGTCCAGCGCGACGTAGTACGTGACGCCGGACGGGGTGGGTTGGGTGCCGCGCAGCGCCGCTGGGGTGACCAGGATGGTCGCGTCGGTCGGCTGGAAGGAGCCGGCGTGCGGCTGGACGGTGCGGGCCTTGGCGGGCAGGGTCCACCGCGGCCGCGGTCCGGCTGCCTTCTCGGTGGCCTCGCCGAGGGTGTAGGTGGTGCCGGGGCGGGGTGGCGCTGCCGGCGAGGCGACGACGAACGTATCGCCGTCGGTGCAGGCGTCGAGCCGGGCCTCCTGCCGCAGTGCGGCGCAGTCCCCGACCCGCAGGTTGGTGAGGGCGTCCGGTGCGGCGGCGGACCCGGTGGGGACGGCCTCCACCGACGCCACCGGTTCGGTGGCACGGACGCCCGGGGCTCTGCGCAACGCGGTCTTCCAGCGCCTCAACTCGGTCGCCCGGTCCGCGCCGGACCCGCCGATGCTGGACGTGTTGAACACCTTGGCCTGGAACTGGCCGGTGTCGCGCTGGTTCTCCACGGTGACCTGGGCCTGGACGGCGACGAACAGCCCCTGCAACGCGATCACGCCGGCGACCGAGACGGCGATGCCGGACACCGCGCGCACCGCGCTGCCGCTGTCCAGCTGAAGCCGGCGTACCGCCAGCTGCCAGGCGACGCCTCCGCCACCCAACCGGCGGACCACCGCCTCCACCACCCAGGGCAGCAACAGGGCCACGCCGGCCAGCAGGGCCGCCACCCCCGCCATGACCTGGAACTCGAAGCCCTGCGCCTGCTCGGAGAGCCCGTCATGCAGCGGGTACAGCAGGGCCAGTCCGGCCACGGGCAGGATCAGCCGCCACCACAGCCGCCGGCGGCGGTCACCGCTGAGCCGGACCACGCCGAGCGGCTCGACCACCACCCGCCGCAGCGCGGACAGCGTGACCAGCACCGCCGCCACCGGCACCAGCGCGACGACCAGGACCGCCAGGGCCGGCACCGGCAGGAAGTCGGCAGGGGAGAAGGTCATGCCTGATACCCGGTCGGCCAGCAGGCGCACGGCGACGCAGAGCAGCCCGCCGACGCCCAGTCCGAGCAGGGCGCCGGCCAGGGTCTCCCCGGCGGCGATCCGCCGGGTCATCGCGGCGTCCGCGCCGACCAGCCGCAGCGCGGCGAGCCGGCGGTCACGGGCCTCGCCGCCGAAGCGCACCGCTGTGGCTACGAAGATCGCTACTGGCAGCAGCAGCACGACCATCGCGACCACTCCCAGCAGCAGCAGCACCGGCGGCACTCCCTCGTCGAGGTCCGGCCTGCCGAACGACCGCACCCGGGTGGCCGCGCTCTCGTCGAGCCGGTCGGTGCCCAGGTAGAAGGCGTACTCGCCGGGGCCGGCCAGTCCTTCCTCGCCGATGGCGCCGACCACGCGCGCGCCCCACCGGCCGCGCAGCAGCGCCCCCTCGTCGCCGGCGAGCAGCCGGGCCAGGGCAGGCGATGCCACCATCTCGCCGGGGGCCGGCCGCCGGGTCACCCCTGGCGGTAGCGGGGCACGCTCCCCCTCGGGCTGCACCAGCCGCCCGTAGATCTCCCGGCCTCGGTACTGCGTGTCCGCCCTGGCGATGAGCAAGGTGTCTCCACCGCTGGGCATCGACTGCCCCCAGACAACCTCACGCGCGGCGAGCCGGGCGTCGCGGCCCGCCACCGCGGTCGGAACGCTCGCGGCGACGAGCAGCATCGCCACCCCGAGCCCCACCCCGAGCGAGATCATCACGAGCCGGGCCCAGCCCGAGCGGCCGCCGGCCACGCTCAACCGCATCCCCAACGCCAGCTCGCCGACCCACATCGCGAAGGCACCGCGCCCCGGTGCGCCGCCCGCGCTCATCGGGCGTTCGCCTGCTCGCGTACGCTGCCGTCGCGGACCACGGCCTCCCGGTCGGAGTACGCGGCGACCCGAGCCTCATGGGTGACCAGCACCACCGCCGCGCCGGTCTCCCGGGCCGCCGTGATGAACAGCCGCATCACCCGCTCCCCGTTGAGCGAGTCCAGCGCTCCCGTCGGCTCGTCGGCGAAGATCACCCGAGGTCCGGTGACCAGCGCGCGGGCCACCGCCACCCGCTGGCCCTGCCCACCGGACACCTGGCCGGGCCGCTTGTCCGCCACGTCGGCGATCTCCAGCTGCTCCAGCAGGCCGGCCGCCCGCCGGGTCGCCTTCCCCCGCCGCATCCCGGCCAGCCGCAGTGGCAGCACCACGTTCTCCAGGCAGGTCAGTTCCGGCACCAACTGCCCGAACTGGAACACGAAACCGAACTCGGTACGCCGCAGCGCGCTGCGCTTCGCGTCGGACATGGCCACCACGTCCTGGCCGGCGTAGCTCACCCGGCCGGCGTCCGGGGTGACGATCCCGGCCAGGCAGTGCAGCAGCGTGGACTTGCCGGAACCGGACGGCCCCATCAGCGCCAGCACCTCCCCGGAGTAGACCTGCAGCGAGGCACCGTGCAGTGCCGGGGTGGCGCCGAAGCTCTTGACCAGGTTCTCCGCGATCAGCAGCGGCGCGTTCGGGGTGCTCATCACGTGTTCCCCCGCACCCGGTCGCCGAGCTGGTCCAGCCGGGCCGCGGTCAGCTCCAGCCAGCGCAGGTCGGCCTCCAGGTGGAACAGGGCGTGGTCGCAGATGAGCTGGTCGGCAAGGTCCCCGTCGCTCTTGCGACGGGTCAGCTCGCGCATCAGCCGCAGGTGCTCGCCGCGCTGGGTGTCCAGCAGGTCGGCGGCGTCCCGGCCGGTCAGCAGCGCCAGGACGACCTTGGTGTAGAGGGTGCTCTGCAGGTACGGCTCGGGCTTCTCCGGCCGGGTCAGCCAGCGGTCCACATCGGTGATTCCGGACGTGGTGATCGCGTACCGCTTGCGGTCCGGGCCGGCGCCCGGCTCGGATTCGACCTCCACCGAGCCGTTCTTCAGCAGCCGGGCCAGGGTCGCGTAGACCTGGCCATAGTGCAGCGCCCGGCCCTGGCCGAACTGCTCGTCGTAGGAGCGCTTCAGGTCGTAGCCGTGGCGGGAGCCGGACTCCAACAGGCCCAGCAGAGTCAAGGAAACTGGCATGTCGGCACTATACACACCGCCTATACACTAGGTGTATACATCGCTTCAGTCGGAGGAGAGGACGGACCCGCGGGATCGCACGCCGGGATCAGGAGGGCATGTTGTTACCGCCCCGGTTCTCCCAGGCCTGTACCCGATCGCCCTGGACCACGAGGTAGTCGGCCTTGAAGTCGCCGGTGACGTCGCGGAAGGCCACCGTGGTGTCGGGGTAGAACGACTCGTTGGCGAAGTACCTGTGCTCGGTCCAGTTGCCGTCGGACATCCCCGCCATGTGGTTGATGTAGGCGTGGACCGCGCCGGTGCTGCCGACGACCAGGTAGTCGACCTTTCGGTCGCCGTTGACGTCGCCCAGCCGCATCCTGGCCCGGGGGCCGGCCTCGGTCCCGGCAGCGAAGGTGTCGATCTTGGACCAGTTGGTCGTGTTCGGGGTGCGCACGTACGCGTCCATGGAGCCGGCCGGTCCCACGACGAGGTAGTCGTCCAGGCCGTCACCGTTGACATCGGCCAGGCGCACGTCCTCGCGCTCCCACCCCAGTTCGATCCCGGTCTCGTCGCCCGGCTTCTTTGTACTGTGGTAGTAGGGGAAGATGCGGGACTGGGCTTCCCAGTGGATCTTCCCGTCGCTGCCGGGCCTGTTCAGGAACGACCACAGCGACCCCTTGGCGCCCAGGATCAGGTAGTCGTCCAGGCCGTCGCCGTTCATGTCGGCGAAGCGCACGGATTCGCCTGGCTGGCCGACACCGGGGGCGATGATGCCCTGGTCCACCCAGTGGATCCGGCCGTCGGCCTGCCGCGTGTTCAGGGCGGCCCGTACCGACCCGTCTGGGAAGATCTTCACGTAGTCGGCGCGGCGGTCGCCGTTGAGCTCCACCAGGTCGATCCGGCCGGCGGGACCGCCCATTCCGGGCGCGATCACCCCCATGGGTCTCCAGCCCGGGCCGAGGTCCTGCTGGAAGCCCTCGGCGCAGGTCTTGGGGTTCCCCTCGGGGCCCTCGGGGTCCTTGATCCAGCCGCGCTTGTGCGCGGTGGTGATTCCGGACAGGAAGGCCCTGGCCATGTCGCGGTAGCCGGTGTCGTTCGGGTGAGACGTATCGGCCAGCTCAGACGTGGTGACCGCGCCCATGTCGACGAGTACGACGTGCTTGCCTTCCTTCTCCCGCTCGGCGACGACGCCGGGCAGGGCCTCGTTGAACGCGTCGATCTTGGGCTGCATGCCCTCCTTGACGGACGGGATGAGGGAGGCGACCACCACGGTCGCTCCGGGCACGTCGGCGAGCACCTGGTCGATCAGGTCGCCGAGCCGCTCCGGCGCATTGGCGAGGTCGTAATTCTGGTTCATGTCGTTGGTGCCCAGGTGAACGGTCACCATGTTCGGGTTCGCCCTTTGGACCGTGCAGTCGGCGATGGCCGCCACCTGGTCGATGCGCCGCCCGGGGTATCCCTCGTGATCGTCGTCGGGCAGGCTTCCCGACTCCTGCGAACCGACGAAGGCCACCTTGTCGGTGTGAGCCTTGAGCATGTCCCACAGGTCGCCCCGGTAGCCCGACCCTGTGGAGCTGCCCACGCCGTAGGTGATGGAGTCACCCAACGGCATGATCCTCAAATTCGCGCCGGTGGGTCCAGGTTCGGGCCCAGGTCCGGGGTCCGGGTCGGGCGGGGGGTTCGGGTCGCCGGGGGAGCCCTCGTCGCGGCCGTAGTCGAAGTCGAACTCGATCACGGTCTTTTCCTTCTCGCTGCAGATCGTGGCGCCGGTGCCGGTGACCATGCACTCAAGGGTGATGGCGGTGTTGGCGCTTTCGAGGTTGCTCGCGAACGTGTCGTCCTTGATCCCGATCGTGGCGCTACCGAAGTCGTGGCCGAACAGCTTGTCGCGAAGTCCGCTCGGAAAGCCGTTGTAGGAGACCAGTGTCGAGCGCCGCCACTGGCCGGAGTGGTTCTCGGGCGGTTCGTCGCCTTCTGTGGCGAAGCGGAAGGCGTGGGTGGAGGGGCCGTCCTTGTGGTACACGATCTTGGGGTGGGTGCCGTCCCAGCGGACCTGGTCGGCGCCTCTGATCTCATAGTGGCCGTGCGCCGACGTGGCGACGTACTCGGCCTTGTCGTCGCGGACCCAGACCGCGATGTGCTCCCAGTCGTGCACGTGGCCACCGGCGCCGGGGCCGTCCACGTGCTGGACCGCGACGTCCTTTTCGAAGTAGTAGTCGTAGAGGTAGACGCACCAGCCGGAGTTGCACCGTTGGCGGGCGTAGGCGTTGGTGTTGTCCAGGTCAGACTGGTCGCGGCAGTCGCCCGTGTTGGTGGTGTTCTGGTTGTCCAGGCCCTCGGAGATCCGGCCGTCAGGTCCGATGGCCGGGACGTTGTAGCAGCTGTCGGTGTCGTAGTCGAGGGTCGGCTGCCACTTCAGGTCCGCCGCGGTGGCGTTCTGCGGCAGCGCGCGCGGCGGGTCGGCGGCAGCCGCGGCGGGCGTGGCCGGGAGAACGACGACACCGAGTAACAGCAGCCCGGCGACAACCGCGCGACCGCCTGGATCGGCGAGTCTCTTCACCGACTTTCTCGTCACGGACACGACGGCCATCAATGCCGCCTCGATTGAGTTACGCACATGAGTCCTTCCCGACCAGAACGCCGGCCGCCGGACACGCCGATGCCTGCCAGGCGCGGTTCAGCTCTACGGCCGGGCGTTGAACGGCGTGGGCTTGAGTGGACCCCCTGGCGGCGATCGCGGCACATTGTGGGACGACGGGTGGTCCAGTATCACGATGTGCCCGCCCGGTGACATCGGCTGATCGACCTATGCCTCGCTCGGGCTTGGAACCAGTGCGACGCTGGGCCGGTAGTACAACCATGAGACCCCTCGGGACCGCACTGGCGGCCATCCTCCTCGCCACCTCCTGCGCACCGGCCGGCGGACAGGCCGCCACGCAGGTGACACCGACTGTCCCAGCGGCGTCCGACCGGCCCGATCCAGGCGGGGGCGTCACACGCACCTGCGGCAGCCACTACGCCCATGACTTCGATCCAGGTCTGGAGTCGCGAACGGTCCAGGCGGGGCCGGTCTCCCTGTTGGCGTTCCGCGTCTCCCCCGTTCCCGACAGGTCCGCACCGGTGCGGACCTTCAAGATGATGGTGCGGCTCTCCGCGGGCGCCCAGGCGACGATTCGCACCGCCACCGCGGGCACCTCGCTCGCCTACGATCGGGCGAGGTTCAGGGAGGACAACACCTACCGGCTCGGCGACGGTGAGAACAGCGTGCGGTTCGTGGGGTGCCGGGACCGGTCAGCGGTGTTCAACGGCGCCATCCTGACCACCGGACCGCGGACCGTGGAACTGGACGTCGTCGTGGGCGGCAGCGCCCGGCACGTCGCGGTGACGGCGTACGCGTCCACCGACTAGCGATCTTCGGTCGCTGGTTTCTGTAGCGATCTTCGGTCGCTGGTTTCTGTAGGTTTGTGTCAAGTTTCACGAC
>NZ_QNFZ01000039.1 GCF_003313395.1 Nonomuraea lactucae
CGCGGCCTCCCGCTGCGCGCCACCGGCCGGGCACGCCCACGGGGCCCTGCGTGGTGACCGGGCCGGGCCCGAGCCGAGAGCGCCCGCCCCCCAGGACGTGGCCCGCGTCCTCGCCGAGCTCGACAAGCGCCTGCAGGGACGCGAGCCGCCCGCCCGGTTCACGGTGCCGACCTGGGTGCACATCCTCACCGACGGCGTCACCAGGCCCTCGTACGCGAGCGTCAGCGCCCAGATCGAGACCCTGCGCAACGCCTACGGCGGGCGGTTCGGCGGCGTCGCCACCGGCGTCGGCTTCCGCATCGAAGGCGTGCAGCTCGTGCGCAACGCCGCCTGGTTCACCGACCCGGTGACCCACGAGGAGGCGATGAAGACGTTTCTGCGCAAGGGCGGGGCCGACACCCTCAACCTCTATCTCGCCCAGATGGACGGCCAGGTGCTCGGCTTCTCCACCTACCCCTACTGGTACAAGGACACCCCGCGCCTCGACGGCGTCGTCATCGACTGGCGCACCCTGCCCGGCGGCTCGCTCGCCAACTACAACCGCGGCTACACCGGCGTGCACGAGATCGGCCACTGGCTCGGCCTCTTCCACACGTTCGAGAACGGCTGCCAGAGCCCCGGCGACGGCATCCACGACACCGCGCCGGAGGCCCGCCCCGCCCAGGGCTGCCCCGGCGCGCGCGACACCTGCTCGCAGTCGGGGCACGACCCGGTCCGCAATTTCATGAACTACGCCCACGACCGGTGCATGTCGGAGTTCACCCGTGGCCAGGCCGAGCGCATGCGCGAGATGTGGGTGGGCTACCGCGACCGTGACCAGCTCGCGGCGGCGGCGAGATGAGCCGGAGGCGGGAGCGCACCTAAGATGTCGGGGTGACAGCACCGAAGGCACTCGACACTACGTACGAGCCGCCCGGCATCCTCGGCGCGGCCTACCGGTCCGCCACCCTGGGCATCCTGCTCGTCGTCACGTTGATCGCCTTCGAGGGCATGTCGGTCGGCGTGGTCATGCCGGTGGTCTCCCGGCAACTGCAGGCCCTCGACCTGTACGGGATCAGCTTCTCCGCCTTCCTCATCGCCAGCCTGTTCGCCAACGTGGTCTCCGGCGTCTGGTCCGACCGGCGCGGCTACACGATCCCCTTCCTGGTCGGCGTGGTGCTCTTCGCCGCCGGCATGGGGCTGGCCGGGGCCGCCACGGGCAAGGTGCTGTTCGTGGTCGCGCGGGGCGTGCAGGGGCTCGGGGCCGGCTTCGCGATCGTGGCCCTCTACGTGATGATCGCCAGGGTCTACCCGCCGGCCGTGCGGCCCAAGGTGTTCGCGGCGGTGTCGGCGGCCTGGGTGGTGCCCGCCATGGTCGGCCCGGCCGTGGCGGGGTTCGTCGCCGACAGGTGGGGCTGGAGGTGGGTGTTCTTCGGCATCATCCCGCTCGTGGTGCCCGCCCTCCTCATGCTCGTCCCGGCGCTCCGGCGGACCCCGGAGGGGGAGGAGAGCGCGCCCTCGGAGGGACCCCGTTCCCGCCCGCTCGCGATGACGCTGGCCGCGGCGTCGTCGGCCGCGGGCGCGGGCGTGCTGCTGTACGGCGTGGACAGGCTGCACGTCTCACCCGTGCCGGGCACCGTCGCGGTGGTCGCCGGGCTCGCCTGCCTGCTGTACGGGCTGACCCGGTTGCTGCCGCCGGGCGCCCTCCGGTTCGGCCGCGGCCTGCCCACGACGATCATGATGCGCGGCCTGTTCTCGGCCGCCTTCTTCGGCGTGAACACCTTCATCCCGCTGGCCCTGCAGTCCGTCAAGGGCTTCGGCCCCACCGCGGCCGGCATCGCCCTCACCACCGGCGCCCTCGGCTGGTCGACCGGCTCCTACATCCAGAGCAGGCGCACCGCCGAGCCGTACCGGCGGATGAGGCTGGGCGCGGCCTGCGTCACGGCCGGGATCCTGCTGACGCTGCCGTCCGCGCTGCCGGGCGTCACCGGATGGGTCGCGGTGCCCGCGTGGATCGCGGCCGGGTTCGGCATGGGGCTGGGCATGACCACGGTCAGTGTCACCGCCCTCAAGCAGTCCCCGGTCAACGAGCAGGGGGCCAACAGCGCGGCGCTGGCGGTGACGGACATGCTGGGGGCGGGGCTCGCGGTGGGCGTCGGCGGCGCGCTGATCAACCTGATCGGCCACAGCCCGGAACGGATCGCACAGGGCTTCGTCGTCATCTCCTGCCTCATGGCCGCGGTGGCCCTCGCCACCACCCTCCTCGCCCCGCGCGTCCGGTAGGCCCGGCGCACCCCAGACCCATTGCGCATCACCCGTCACAGCGATCACGGATCTCCGGAACCGCGCCGCGAGGAGTGATAGGACAGCGGGACAAGGAGGTGCCGTGACTCCTCCGCCTCCTGAAGGGAGCGGCTTCTCGCTAAGCCGCTTCCGCAGCCCGGCGAAGGGCAAGCCCTGCCCTGAGGATGTTGGTTGCCGCGTTGATGTCGGCGTGCGCGGTGTGCCCGCACGCCTGACAGGCGAACTCGGCCTGGGTGACGCGGTTGTCCCGTGCGCGGTGCCCGCATCGGGCGCACGTGCGGGAGGTGTTGCGGGGAGCGACTGCGATCAGCTCTCGACCGGCGCTTTCAGCCTTGTGCGCGAGGATCCGCAGGAACACCCCCCAACCCGCGTCCAAAACGCTTCGGTTGAGGCCGGACTTTTGGGCGACGTTCCTACCGGGAGCGTCGATCGTGCCGGACGCCGACCGGGTCATGTTCGCGATCTGCAGGTCCTCGTGCACGATCACATCGTAGTCGCGGACCAGCGCCAGCGCGGCCTTGTGCGCTCCGTCCAACCGCTGGCGACCTACCCTGCCGTGCAGCACGGCGACGCGGGCGGCGGCCTTGCGGCGGCGCTTGGACCCGCGCCTCTTACGGGCGAGATCCTGCTGTGCGGCTGCCAGGCGGTCAGCTGTCGCGGCGAGGTGGCGAGGGTTGGCCACATGCGCCCCGTCCGACGTCGTGAAGAGCGAGGCCACACCCATGTCCAAGCCGACCGCGGCGCCCGTGGCGGGCAGCTGCTCGGCGGGCACGTCATCGCAGGACAGGACTACGAACCAGCGGGAGCCTTCCCGCTTGACGCTGATTGTCTTGACGCTTCCCAGGACCCGGCGGTGCTGGTGCACGCGGACATGCCCGATGCCCTGAAGGCGGACGTAGGTGGCGGCCGGGTGCTCGGGCTGGGAGTCCCACCGGCAGCCGTCGCCGTCCTTGGGCCACTCGACCGTGTCGAACCAGCCCCGGCCCTTGAACCGCGGAAAGCCCGGGGTACGGCCTGCCTTGACCCGGTCGAAGAACGCGCGGAAGGCCTTGTCCAACCGTCGCCCGGTCGAAGAACGCGCGGAAGGCCTTGTCCAACCGTCGCAGCGTGGCCTGCTGGGAGGAGAACGACCACCGGCCCTGACCGTCGGGGTCGTCGGCGCGGATGTGCTTCAACTCGCCCGACTGCTCGCCGTACCGGACCGTCACTCCTGCCTTGCGGTAGGCCGTACGACGGTGTTCAAGAGCGGCGTTGTACAGGTCGCGGTGGTCATCGAGGCACGCCGTGAGCGCCGCCACCTGGCGGGCGGTAGGGCGCAGCAGGAACTTGAACGACCTGCGCACGCCCACCTCCTCGACCCCGACCGCACTGAGCAACGCTATCGGCCGGCACCGACAAGAACCCGGAAGGAGACTCTGATGCGCAGACCAGACAGGTCACCGCACGCTCGGGCCTTGGCGGCCCTCCCGCTCCCGAGTCCCCCATCGCCTGAAGACGACGATCCCCTCGGGAGAATCTGATGGAGGACGACCACCGTGTCTGGCCCCCACGTCCCGGCCCCAGGCACCGCCGTACCCCTCCCCAGGACGCGGAGCCCGCGCCGGACACGCCGCAGGAGACCTCCGGCCCCGTACGGCGCGGCAGGAGCGGGAGAGGCGGCGAGGAGGACCCGGAGGACATCTGGGGCGAGGACGAGGACCTCGGGTCCGGGCGCTCGGGCCCGTTCGGGTGGTTACGGCGCAGGTTCGGGCGCTCCCAGTGGAGGGACGGGGACGCCCTGGACGACGACCCGTACGACGACCTGGACACGGCCTGGCCGGGCGTGTGGGGCGGCGACGGCGACGCGGACCGGCGTGCCCCCGGGAACGGCGACGTGGACCGGCGCCTCCCGGGAAACGGCGACGTGGACCGGCGCCTCCCGGGGAACGGCGACGTGGACCGGCGCGCCTCGGGGAACGGCCAGGCAGAGGAGGAGCCGTGGAACCCGCGGGCCAAGCGGACGGCGCCGTACGGGATGGACCGCGGCGGCGGCCCGAGGGTGCCGTGGGAGTCGCTGCCGCCCTCGGCGCGCCTGTACGGTTCGCCCGCCGACCCCGGCCTGCCCGCGAAGGTGCGCGGGCGCGGCGT
>NZ_QNFZ01000043.1 GCF_003313395.1 Nonomuraea lactucae
GGTGGCGGGCGACGTCGGGTTCGCCGGCCGCTGAGGCTCCCTGCACTCGGCGGCGGGCGCGGCTGGCGAGCTGGCGGGCGGCGGCCGGCGTGCGCTCCACGATCGGGGCGATCTCCTCGAACGGCACCGCGAACATGTCGTGCAGCACGAAGGCCAGCCGTTCGGCGGGGTTCAGCGTGTCCAGGACCACCAGCAGCGCCAGGCCGACCGAGTCGGCCAGCTCCGCCTGGAGCTCGGGGTCGGCGCTGTCCTGGCGGGCGGTGGCTTGGACGGTCCGGTGGCTGTCCCAAGGGTCCTCGCGACGGGTACCGCGGGAGCGCAACATGTTCAGCGACACCCGCGCTACCACCGCGGTGAGCCACCCGGCAAGGTTGTCCACCTCGGCGGTGTCGGTGCGGCTGAGCCGCAGCCACGCCTCCTGCACGGCATCATCGGCCTCGCTCGCCGAGCCCAGCACCCGCAAGGCCACCGCGCGCAGGCGGCGCCGGTGCTCCTCGAACCGCGCCGCCAAAAACTCATCTTCGTTCACCGGTCACATTCTCCTCTCGCACCGTGTCATCTCACTGACCCGCCGAACCAAGCCGATGTGACACAGATCCACCCTCGCGTGGTCTGTCACATCCGGCGCGGGAGGCGGGTCAGTGAGATGACCGACCACCGGCAGGGCCGAGGCAAGCGCCCCGGCGTCTTCGAGAAGGAGAACAGTGATGAAGGCTCGCATGAAGAACCCGGCCTACGTGCTGCCCGACGGCCTCAAGGGGATCCAGACCATGCTCAAGGGCGTCTACTCGGCCGGGGCGTCCCAGGAGGTGCTGGAGCTGACCGCGCTGCGCGCCAGCCAGATCAACGGGTGCAGCGCTTGCGTGTACTCCCATGTGCAGAACCTGAAGAAGGCCGGGGAGAGCGACGAGCGCATCGGCAACGTGGCCGCCTGGCAGGAGGCCCCGTTCTACACCGACGCCGAACGAGCCGCGCTCGCGCTGGCCGAGGCGATGACCCGGAACGTGGCCGACCGCTCCGGTGACGCGGTGCCGGACGAACTGTGGGACGCCGTGGCCGACCACTACGACGAGAAGCAACTGTCGGCCATCATCCTCAACATCGCCGTCACCAACATGTTCAACCGCCTCAACGTCACCATCAAAGAACCCGCCGGCCAGACCTGGGGCTGACCCACCCCATGTACCAGGAACCGATGTCCCGCCGGGTCGGCATCCCCGCCCGATCTACTCAACAATGGCCGGTTCATCGCTGATCGCGATGAACCCGTCATACGCCGGTGGCGGATGCGGTCCACAAAGCAGCGACCGCATTGCTGGCACCCGCCCAGCCAACGGCCCGGTCAGGCCGGCGAGAGAATGACCGGCTCGGTCGCCTACTGGCACGTGGCCGACATCAAGGGGCCACCGTCGCCGCGCTCGCCGAGGTCGGAGCCGAGCCGCTCAGGACATCAAGGACGTCGGCGACGGCAAGCTGGTCGCCTCACTCAAGGACAACGACGGCAACGCCATCGGCCTGATCCAGCCCGCCTGACTCCACCTGCACCCAACCACAAGGGAGACGACCAGTCCACCATGTCCATCATGTCCAGCCGCGTCTGGCCGCGGCGACTGCTGACGCTGTTCTTCTGGGTCCTCGCCCTGGAATTCATCCTCGGCGCGGTGACCAAGTACTGGCCGGGTCCGACCTTCTTCGGCCCAGCGTACTCGATCAAGTTCGCCGAATGGGGGTATCCGCCCTACGCCCGCTTCGCGGTCGGCACCATCGAGCTGGTCTGCGCGATCCTGCTCGCGTTGCCGGACAAACGCTGCAAGTTCCTGGGCTCCTCAACCCTGGTACTGGTCCTGACCGGCGCGGTCACCACGCACATCGTCAACCACGACCCGATCTACGAGAGCATCTCCGCCCCCACCCACCTGATCATCATGGCGATCATCGCCCTCGCCACCTGGCCCGCAGACTGGCGGGACCTGTTCCGCCCACGCGCGGCGGTCACCTCACGCATGCCCGCCCGTCGCAACCTGAGTCCTTGACAGGCCGCAAGGCCGACACCGAGGTCCCCGTGCCCGCTGGCGAGCTTTACACCGGCTCCTACCACCGCGCCGACGTCGTGCCGGGCAGCATGAACCGCGATGAACTACTGGTGGGAGGTCGACGGGGTGCGCGACGACCTCACCGACCCGCGTACGTCCTCCAGCGAGATCGTCCAGGCGTTCCTGCCCCACGCCCGGGTCGTCAAGGCCTTCAACCACATGGGCTACCACGACCTTGAGGACGGTGCCCGTCCCGCCGGCGCTACCGGTCGCCGGCGATGGCCATCGCCGGCGACGACCCGGACGGCGTCGAGGTCGTCGCCTCGATCGTGGACGCGCTCGGCTTCGACCCGGTGGCCGCCGGCCCGCTCGCCGAGGGCATGCGCATGGAGCCGGGAACGGAGCCGTTCGGCGCGAACGTCGACGCAGCCGAACTGCGCGCCATGCTCGACCGTTTCCCCGAGTCGCAGCGCGGCCACGCGGTGCTCCGCGCGCGGCGAGTTCCTGTGAACGGCGAGTTCCTGTGAACGGCGGGGTCCTGTGAACGGCGAGGTCCTGTGAATGGAGAATGCCGCACGCCGTGATGGGCGCCGTCGCCGGGCGCTCGCCGCTGCGGGACGGCCTGGAGTCCCAGGTCGGGCTTACCGGTAGAGGGCGGACTGGGCGTCCTCTCGCAGACTCCGCGCCACACGTACGGCCGCCTTGTCGAGTTCCGCCTCGATCTGCTCCATTCTCGGTGCGGGCACCCGGGGCTCCGGGTACGGCAGTGCCAGTACGCGTTGCATGCGCAGGTGCGTCGGCGGGTGGGTCGTGTCGACTCGTGTCTGCTCGACGCGGGCGGCCTCGCGGTGTCGTTCGAGTTCGGCATCGGAGATGGCGTCCGTGTGGGACCGCAGGGCCGTCCACAGGTTCCCGGTGCCGACAGCCACGGCGCTGGATCTGAGGAAGCTGCCGACGGAGGGGGCCCGGGTGATCAGGACGTCCAGGAGCGAGGCGGCGGCTGTGGAGCCGGCTACCTGGGCCTGCATCTCGTCGGCACGGTATTCGGCGTGCTGGGAGGAGTGGTGCAGCAGGAGTTCCAGCAGGAAGGTCAGGGCGCGGACGGGGACGCCCAGGATGGCGTGGAGGCACGCGGTGATCAGGGCGGACATGCCGTCACCGGGTTGCCAGGTGAAGCTGGTGACCACACGGAGTTCGTCGAGGGTGTGCAGGGCGCTGCCGACGACGAGGCCGTGTCTGGCGTCGCCGTTGCTGGAGTGGGCCATCTCGTGGGCCAGGAGGGCGACGCGTTCCTGCGGACTGAGGATCAGCCAGAGCGGGTAGCCGATCTCCACCAGGCGGCTGCGTCGCCAGCCGTAGGTACTGAACGAGGCGTTGACTTCGCCGCTGATGGCGATCAGGTCTGTGCGGGGCGCCCCCAACTCGACGCCGACACGGTCGACGAGGGCGTACAGGTGTGGGGCGTCGGAGCGGGTGAGGGGTACGGCGGAGGCGGGGAAAGGGGTGGGGCGGGGACGCGCCACCCAGGCAAAGTCCAGGGTCACCAGGCCGAACAGGAAGTCGACGATGTTCTGGCTGGTGACCAGGTATATGCCGGTGACCAGGAAAGCCGGTGCCAGGAGGTGGATGACGAAGGCGAGGAGATAGCTGGTGGTTCTGGACACGTGGCCCGCTGCTCGGCGTGGCTGGACAGGGTCCGACGGACTCGGAGATCGCGGAGACTCCTGCGGCCCGCGGGGTAATTCGGCTGGTAGATCAGCGGGCATGGCGAACAAGGTGCCAGGACTCCGAGAGGTGGTCAAGGTCAGGTCGGGGTCAGCGCGCCTGTGCCCCTATCCACACCCCTGAGCGCGGACGTCACTCGGCGCCTGTGGCCCGCGGTTGTCGCGAGGCGCCGGTGTCGGTGAGGCGCCGACGGAACTCGCCTGGAGTCGTGCCGGTGCGGAGGTGGAAGTACTTGAGGAAGTTGGTCGCGTCGGGGAAGCCCAGCCGGTGGCCGACGCGTGCCGCGGGCAGGTCGGTGTGGGCCAGCAGGCGCTTCGCCTCAAGCACTACTCGCCGGTCGAGGAAGGTCTTCGGGCTCAGGCCGGTCGCCGCGACCGTGGCGCGTGCGAGGGTCCGCGTCGAGTACCCCAGCGTACGGGCGTAGTCGTCGACCCGTCGGCTGCTGGCGAAGTCGCGTTCCACCGCGGCGCGGAACCGGACGAAGACCTCCTGGAGCGACGACCCGGGCGCGTGTCCGGCCGACACACCGGCCGACACACCGGCCGACACACCGGCCGACACACCGGCCGACACACCGGCCGACAGCAGGTCGGGCAGGGTGAGGCGGTGCAGCAGTGCGCCGAGCAGGTGGGCCAGTAGTGCGGCGTGGCCGGCGGTCCACGAGCGGGGCAGCCCCGCGTACTCCTCGGCGAGGTGGCGCAGGGCAGCCTCGACCAGCGGGTGCTGCCGGGCGGTGAGTTGCCACACGGCCGGACCGAAAGGGTCGTCGGCGGCCGTCCCAGGTGGCGGGAAGTCCGGTTGGAAGAGCAACAGCGGGCCGCGCAACCGGAACGCCGTGTCGAACTGCTGCACCTGCCCCGGCCGGACCCACAGCAGGCTGCCGGGGCGTAGTGGATGGCCGACGAAGTCGACGGTGTGCGTGCCCGTGCCGGCGGTCACGAGGAACAGCAGGTGGAACGACGGTCGCTGAGGGCCCACCAGGTGCCGGCCCGGCGCCGCGCGTCGCCAGAGCGACTCGAGCGTGGTCACCTCGATCCCCAAGGCCGTGCCGTCCGGGTTGGCGTAGCCGACGTCAGGGATGTCCGGCTGTCGTTTTCTCACCATGGTGGGTCCGTCACTTACCTTTCACGTCCTGCGTTCACCACCGTAGCGTCCGAGGTGCATGGCTGAAACTAACCAAAGAACTAACCAGAGGAGCAAGATGATGGCCCGCATCACCCTGTTCGGCGCCTCCGGCACGATCGGTGTTCGCATTCTCGACGAGGCGTTGCGCCGGGGACACACCGTCACCGCGGTCGTCCGCGACGTCAACCGGCTGACCCGCGATGACTCCAGCCTGAACGTCGTGGCCGGTGACGTCCTCAACGCCGAGGACGTCGTCCGGTACACGAAGGATCAGGACGTCGTGATCAGTGCGGTCGGCGGCGGTGACGGCCCCGGCCACCAGGCGCTCATCGAGCCCGCCGCGCGGAGCCTCGTCGCGGGACTGCGGACGCTGCAGCCGGGCGCGCCGCGGCTCGTCGTGGTCAACGGCGCGGGCAGCCTCCGCACGGCGGGCGGCGGGCAGATCTGGGACACCCCCGGGCTGCCCGAGTTCCTGCTGGAGATCATGCACGCGCACGGGGACGCCCTGGCGTACCTGCGCGGTGTGGACGACGTCGCGTGGACCGTGCTGAGCCCGGCCGCCACCATCACACCGGGGGATCGCACCGGCCGGTACCGCACCGGAGGGGACGACCTCGTCACCGACGACGCGGGCGTCAGCGCCATCAGCACCGAGGACTACGCCGTCGCGCTGCTGGACGAGGTGGAGCGGCCGCAGCATGTCGGTCAGCGCTTCACCGTGGCCTGGTGAGCGCGATGACCGGCATTCCGAAGGAGGCGCGGCGGCTCTTCGAGGGCTCCGCACATGCCACCGTGGTCACCGCCAATCCCGACGGCTCGCCGCAGGCGTCGCTGGTGTGGATGCGCGTCGAGGGCGACGACCTCGTGTTCGGCGCCGAGGAGCGCCGCCGCAAGGTCGCCAACCTGCGCCGCGATCCGCGGGTCACCGTGCTGGTCCAGGATGATCGCGACCACGCCATCGGCCTTGTGCAGCACCTCACCGTCACCGGGCGCGCGAGCGTCGAGGGACCCGGGATCCCGGAGCGCTACACCGAGCTGATGGACGATCTCGCCCGCCGCTATCTCGGCACCGAGCGCTATCCCATGCCCAATCGCGGCTCGGGTACGGCGGTCATCGTACGGATAACTCCTGAGCGTATCGGCGGCCTCGGGCCGTGGTCGGCCCCGGGCTGACGAGCGCTGACGAGCGCTGACGAGCGCTGACGAGCGCTGACGAGCGCCGGCCACGTTCCGTGGCGCGACCCTTCGCCCACGGTGGGTGATACAGGGATGCCGCGACGTGAGCAGCCTGGCTCAGAGCGACTCACTCGTTTTCGGGCAAGGGGGTGCCTCGATGAGGACAGGCGCGCGTGGGCCGATGCTCAGCGAGCTGTTCGGACTGGTCAAGGGTGCGGACAGCGTGGAGCTCAGGCTCGCCGTGTGCGACGTGCGTCGGCAGCCGGCGATATCGACGCTGGAGGTCGATCCGTTCGACGCGGAGATCCGCCAGGTCTACTTCTTCGACACCCCTGAGCTGGCTCTCGACCGGCTCGGCCTGATGATCTGCGCGCGAAGCAGCCAGAGCGAGGGCATGCAGGGCGACTCGATGATGAAGCTCAGGTCGACCGCCCCCGGCAGCATGCCGGCCGACGCCGATCTCGGCATCGAGACGATGCCCGGCGGGTACGTGTGCTCGGGGGCGATCAGGAGGCGTACGCGGAACGAGCAGATCAGGGCGGCGGTGCTGGGGGAGCAGCCGTTGCACACGCTGTTCACCTGGCGGCAGCAGGAGTTCTTCGTCGAGTACGCGCCCCCGTGGGTGGCCCTCGACGGGTTGTCGGCCATCGGGCCGGTCACGGTGCTTGAGCTGGGGCTGGAGCCCGCGGAGCTGAAGCGCAGGCTCGCTCTCGAGTTGTGGAACTATCCGGACGACCCGCGGCTGCTGGAGTTCTCGACCAGGATCTCACCGGAGGAGATGATCGACGCCACCGCCCAGACGTCGCACTTCCTGCGCGGGAAAGGGCTCTCGGTGGAGGGAGCGGTGGAGGGAGCGGTGCCCGCCGTTCCGTGACCCCGTAGGTCACGGGCGGTTTCACCGGTCAGGGTCGTCGGCGCGGAAGTCGGCGGCTGACAGGCTTCCGAACAAGATCATGAAGACGGCGACGATGGCGGTCCATCCCGTCTGGTGCCCGGCGCCGATGCCGGCCCCGGTGTCCCCGTGGAAGTACTCGTGGAACTCGATGAGGTCGTGCCAGTGCGGATCGTCGTGGAAGGCCCGCTGTCCTCCGGAGACCGGCCGCCGCCCGTTCGCGTCGGGCAGGAAGATCCGGGTGAGCCTGCTGGCGATCTCCTCCGCCACCTCGTACAAGGTCATGTGGCGGCCGGAGCCGGTCGGGCACTCGACGGTGAACTCGTCGCCGTAGAACGCGTACAGGTGCAGCAGCGCCCGGATGATGAGCGCGTTCATCGGGAACCAGATGGGCCCCCGCCAGTTGGAGTTGCCGCCGGACATGCCGCTGTCGGACTCGGCCGGCAGGTAGAGCACCTGGTACGCCTGCCCGTTCACCCAGAACTCGTACGGGTGGTCGGCGTGGTGGCGCGACAGCGACCGGACGCCGTACGGGCTGAGGAACTCCGACTCGTCGAGCATGCGCGACAGCACGCGGGTCAGCTTGCCCTCGTCGAGCAGCGACAGCAGGCGGCGGCCTCCGGCACCGGGCTGCCCGGCGGCGGACATGCCGTCGGCGAGGCCGGAGTGCCTCCGGGCGAACTCCTGGATCTTCCTGATCAACCGTGACTCCCCGGTCCGCGGCTCGAAGACCGTGGAGGCGCAGAGCGGCAGCAGGCCCACGATGGAGCGCACGGTCAGCCGGGTGGCCTTCCCGTCCGGGAAGCGCAGAACGTCGTAGAAGAAGCCGTCGGTCTCGTCCCACATCTCGTCCTTGACGTCACCCACCCGGTCGATGGAGGCGGAGATCCACAGGAAGTGCCCGGCGAACTTGACCGCCAGATCCTCGTAGATGGGATCGCGCTGGGAGAGCTGGACGGTGAGCTGCAGCATGGTCTGGGCGTAGAACGCCATCCAGGCGGTGCCGTCGGCCCGGTCCAGCGACCCGCCGGTGGGGAGCGGGGCGCCGCGGTCGAACACGCCGATGTTGTCCAGCCCGAGGAAGCCGCCCTGGAACACGTTGCGGCCCTCGGTGTCCTTGCGGTTGATCCACCAGATGAAGTTCAGCAGCAGCTTCTGGAAGACGCGCTCCAGGAAGTCGAGGTCGGAGCGGCCCGTGAGCCGGCTCTCCAGGTTGTAGATGAAGTAGGCGGCCCAGGCGTGAACGGGAGGGTTGACGTCGCTGAAGTCCCACTCGTAGGCGGGGATCTGACCGTTGGGGTGCAGATACCGGTCGCCGAGCAGCAGCTCCACCTGGTGCTTGGCGAGTTCGAGGTCCACGACGGCGAGCGCGACCGCGTGGAAGGCCAGGTCCCAGGCGGCGAACCATGGATACTCCCACTTGCCGGGCATGAGGATCACGTCGTGGGCGTCCATGCCGAGCCAGGAGAACTGCTTGCTCCACAGCAGCCCTGACAGGGCCTGGCGCAGCACCTGCGCCTCGCCGTCCGTCGTGCCCGCCGGGGTGAGGTCGGCGTAGAAGGCGTCCGCCTCGGCCTGCCGCTCGCGCAGCACCTCGTCGAAGCCTCGTCCGAGCGGGTCGCGCCCCCCTGGCCTGGCGTCGCGTCCGCTGAGCCTGACCCGCACGGTCGCCTCGCCGCCGACCGGGACGGCCAGCACGTGGTGTGCCGCGGCCTTGGTGCCGGTGCGGGCCGGGTTCACCGCGTGGGCGTCCCCGTCGACGACGTGGCGGCCGATGCCGTCCTTGACGTACGGCGAGGCGTTCGGGAGGCCGAACACCCGCTGGTTGTCGGTCTCGTTCTCGGTGAAGAGCAGCGGGGTCCCGGCCTCGCAATACAGGTGGTACGTCCCGAGTTCCTGGTGGTCGGCCACGATGACTCCGGGATCGCATGCCCGCATGGCCGGTTTGTCGGTGCCGTCGGCCCACGACCAGGTGTTGCGGAACCACAGCGTCGGCAGGACGTGGATGGTGGCCTCCTCCGGCCCGCGGTTGGCCACCGTCACCAGCACCAGCAGGTCGTCGGGGGCGGCCTTGGCGTACTCGACGAACACGTCGAAGTAGCGCTCGTCGTCGAAGACGCCCGTGTCGAGGAGCTCGTACTCGAAGGCGTGCCTGTCACGGGCCTGGTTGGCGCTGGCGAGTCCCGAGTACGGGAACTCTGCCTGCGGGTACTTGTACAGGAACCGCATGTAGGAGTGGGTCGGCGTGTTGTCCAGGTAGAAGAAGTAGTCCTTGACGTCCTCGCCGTGGTCGCCCTCGCCGTTGGTCAGCCCGAACGGCCGTTCCTTCAGTATCGGATCGCGGCCGTTCCACAGGGCCAGCGACAGGCACAGCCGCTGCTTGTCGTCGCTGACGCCGCCGAGGCCGTCCTCGCCCCACCGGTACGCCCGCGACCGGGCGTGATCGTGCGGGAAGGAGCTCCAGGCGTCGCCGGAGTCGCCGTAGTCCTCGCGGACCGTGCCCCATTGGCGTTCGCCGAGGTACGGCCCCCATCGGCGCCACGGCGCGTCGGGGGCGGGGGATCCGCGCAGCCGCTCTCGCTCGGCGTTCACGACGCGCGGTCCTCCTCGCGCACGGGTGCGCTGTCGTGCCGGGGACTGCTGCTCATCATCCGATGTCCTTGCCGTCGACGTGAGTCGGTCACGGCAACCGTCCCAACGGACGAGCTAGGGTCCCATCACCCTCGCCGGGTGATGAGGCCCTGGCCCACGACCGGATGTCCTTGAGTCGTCCCGCCGGAGCCGCATCCGATCGAATAGAGGGGTCACATGACGACCAGAACCCATGCGAACCAGCAGCGCAAGGACTGGAGCCTGGGGTTGGCGCTGTTCGCCGCCATCATGATGATGATCGTGGGGTTCTTCGAGGCGCTCGAAGGGCTCGCGGCCGTCATCCGGGACACGTTCTACGTTCCCACGCCCAACTACGTCTACGCGGTCGATGTGACCGCCTGGGGCTGGACCCATCTGGTCCTCGGCGTCGTCGTCGGCATCGCCGGATGGGGCGTGATGTCCGGCCGGCTGTGGGCGCGCATCGTCGGGATCGCCGCGGCGGTGCTCAGCGCGATCGCCAATTTCTTCTTCATCCCGTACTACCCGCTCTGGGCGATGGTGATCATCGCCCTCGATGTGTTCGTCATCTGGGCTCTCTGCGTCTACGGCAGGCCGGAGGCCCACGAGGCGGGATTGGGGGACTGACTGACCGACTGACCGACGAACCCACACAACCCGGTGCCACACCGAAGAGCAGGTCCTCACTGTGGGGGTGAGGACCTGCTCGTGTGCGTGCCCGGAAGAGGTGCCCGGAAATGGCTCCCGGAAGAGGCTCCCGGAGAAGTGCGAGGCTCCGGCCCGCTCCCCTCCTGCGCGGGCCGGAGCCTCGGGACCACACGTCCCGGCGCCCCTATCGCCGAGCCGCCTTCCGGCGGTGTGTGGCTCGTTCCCCCGAGCGGTGGTGGTCCAGGCCGACCTCGATCCGTAGCGAGTGGATCGTGCCGGTGAAGGCTCGGGGCAGGGTGGCGTACTCGTCGCTGACGGGAGATCCGCTGTCCAGGCCGATGCCGAGCATCTGGTCGCTGGAGAACTGCGACGGCACCGTGGCCTCGATGCGGCCCGCGGCGACCTCGACGCCGTCGATGGCCAGCGTGCCGGTGCCGCCCGTGCCACGACCGCCGCCGTCGTAGGCGAACTCGAACCGGACGTGATGCCGTCCGGACGGGAGCGGCGACGGGGCGTGGAGATGGGTGCGCTCGCGGCCGGAGAGGTTGTAGCAGTAGACGACCAGGCCGGACACCACGTACAGGGCCCAGCCGCCGAACCTGCCGCCCTGCGCCGCGATCACGCCCCCGCCGCCGTCCGCGCCCACCTCGATGTGCGCGGTGATCGCGTGCGAGGTGTTCTTGACGTCGGGAACGCCGCCGTGCGGCAGCCGCCTCGCGCCGCCGTGGAAGACCATCGAGGAACGGCGGGCGAGCCGGCCGGCGGACGGCCACGAGAGCCGGGCCCCGCGCGTCTCTCGTGGGACGCGCCGGGCGGGCGCGTCGGGGGCATCGAACGTGTGGCACATGCTGACGCCCTGGATGGGCTGCTGTGCCACGCCGTCCAGGGTGCGGGGCTCGGGGAGTCCGGCCGCGTCGAGGATGGTGGGGACGATGTCGGCGCAGTGCTGCCATTGGTGGCGCAGCTCGCGGCGCCTGCCGATGCCGTCCGGCCAGTGCACGATCAGGCCGGTGCGCCGCGCGAAGGGCGTGCCCATCGCCGCCGCCCAGCCGGCCGGATAGTTCGGGTAGGACTCCGGCCCGCCGATCTCGTCGATCCGGGCGAGCGCGTCGCGCGTGGGGGCGGGCATGCCGTTGCGTCCGAGGAAGTCGTTGACCGTGCCCTCGGGCCGGCCCGCCTCGGGGTTGCCCCTGTCACCCAGGACGTAGAAGATCATCGTGTTGCCGAGCGCGCCGAGCAGGTGGAGGGCGTCCACGACCCGGCCCGCCTGCCGGTCGGTGTGGGAGGCGAAGCCCGCGTAGTTCTCCATCAGCGCGACGGCGAGCCGTCTCGACGGCATGGTCAGCTCGCCCCAGCGGGGGACGCCGTCGGGCCGGGGCGGCAGCTTGACGTGCGCGGGGACGAGGCCGAGCGCCTTCTGCCGCCGCAGCGTGCGTTGCGACTGCGCGTCCCAGCCGTCCTCGAAGCGCCCGCGGTACCGCTCCCGCCATCTCCACGGCACGTGGTGCGGCGCCTGCGTGGCGCCGAAGGAGAGGTAGACGAAGAAGGGGGTGCCGGGGGAGCGCGCCTGCTGCGTCCGGATCCACTGGACGGCCTGGCCCGCGAGGTCCTCCGACAGGTGGTAGCGGGTCTCGGGGCGTCCCGGCTCGAGAACGGGCCTGACGCCGTCGAACAGGGTCGGCTCCCACTGGCTGGTCTCGCCGCCGACGAAGCCGTAGAACTTCTCGAAGCCGTCGCCGGTCGGCCAGCCCTCGTACGGCTCCGACGTCTTCGGCCGCTGCGGCATCTTGCCGAACGCGGCGGTGGCGTAGCCGTGATGCTTGAGCATCCGCGCGATGGTGGCGGTCGTGTCGGGGCGGTGCCCCGCGTGGTACGTGGCCGCCGAGGGCTGGTCGCGGCCGGTGAGCAGAGCCTGCCGGGTGGACGAGCCCGTGGCCGCAGGATGGAAGCGGGTGTACAGCAGCCCCCCGTACGCGAGGCGTTCGGCCGCGGGCATGCCGCAGGGGCCGCCGTACACCGATGACGCGCCGAAGCCCATGTCGTCGATGAGGACGACGAGCACGTTCGGCAGTGGAGCGTCGGTCTTCGGCATCTGGGCCCTCCGGAACCGTTTCGCGAAGCGGATCTGGGGTCTCAGAGAACCTCGCGTGCCCTGCCCCGGGCCTCACCCGTCGCGGGGGAGTGGCCGGCCCCGACCGGCGCCGGGCGGAGTCTCATCCGCTCCGGGTGATACGCCCCACCGCCTCGGGGCCGATCCTTCTTCGTGTCTCGTACCAGCCGTACCGACAGGAGAAGCCGATGTCAGAGCAGGTCTCCGCGAGCGCCCGGGAACCGCTGGACCAGCCGGTCGGCGGGTGGGCCGTTGGCGTCGCGCTGTTCGCCGGGATCTTCGTGTTCACCGGCAGGCTGTGGGCGCGCGTGACGGCAGTGGAGCCCGCCTTCCGCTGACGGCGTTCAGCCGAGCCCGCACTGCCCGCCGAAGGCGATGACGATCGCGGCGGCCGACACGCACGCGAAGAACGTCGCGGCGACCGTCCTGGTGATCAGCCGCAGAGCGCCGCGCGCCTCTCCGATCGCGGCCGCCACCGATGCCAGGCCGCCGCCGCGGAGGAGCACGTCGGCGCTCTCGTCGCCGTCGCGGGTGCTGACGCCCGTGTCGGCCTGGAACCGCGCGGCTGTGATCTCGTCGCTGCCACCCGCCAGGGTGACGACGTGGCCGAGACTCTGGAGCGTCCGAACCAGCCCGTACGTCTCCTCCGGGCGCAGGCCGGCGAAGACCGTCGCCTCGTTCACCGCGGCGGGAAGACGGGCGGGGGAGCAGGCCGCCAGTTGCGCGCCGGTCACGATCGGCGCGCGGGTCAGCCCCACCCAGGCCGCGCCCGGCCCCGCCACGCCGGCCTCCATCCCGGTGAGCAGCTTCACCTCCACGCCCGCCTCCCGGCAGGCGCGTACGGCGTCGACGGCGTCGCGCCGGATCGGATCGTGCACCGCCTGCAGGCCCAGGAAGGTGAGCTCGGGAAGGGCCGCGTCCGCCAGCGTGCTCAGCTGCGGGGCCACCCGCGCGGCGGCGAAGGCCAGCACGTCGAGCCCGCGCCGCTCCAGGGACCGCGCCACGGCCAGCACGCTCGTGCGATCCACCCGCCGGGTGGTCCCGTCGCGGTCGAGCTGGTTGCGGCAGAGGTACAGCACGCGTTCCACCGCGCCCTTGACGTAGACCGTTCCCGGTTCGTGGTCGTCCTGGCGGTGCAGCGTCGCCATGAAACGCCGGTGGGCGGTGAACGGCAGGGTGGCCACGCGGCGCGGGGCCTTGCCCAGTCCAAGCTTGGCGGCGCTGGTCAGCAGCGCGCCCTCCCGCGGATCGCCGATGATCAGCCACGGGCCGTCCTCCGGCACGATCGCGTCGTTGCAGGCGACCCCCGCTCTCAGGCATTCGTCCAGGGCCGCGTTGTCTCCCAGTGACACCGGCCTGCCCGCCGAGCTGATGCCGCCCTCGGGACTGTCCGCGCCGCTCGTCTCGTACGCCTGCCCGTCGGCCACCACCGAGGTGACGATGGCGCGATTCTGGGTGAGCAGGCCGGTTCTGTGCGTGCAGACGACCGTGGAGGCGGCCAGCGTCTCGACGGCGCTCAGGCGCAGCAGGATGACCCCGCGCCTGCCCATCCGGCCGGCGGCTCTGGCCAGCAGCGCCCTCGTCACGGCCGGCAGCTCCAACGGCGCGGCTCCGACCACGAGCGAGACCACGACGGTGCGCCGGAAGTCCGCCGGCAGCCCCCGGTACGCGCCGACCGCGACGAGGGCGGCCGTGACCGCGATGACCGTCAGGAGCACCGCTTGACGGATCAGGTCCATGGTGCGCGCCAGCGGCATGTGGGCGAGGCCCGCAAGCCCCATCGCGGCGAGCGCGCGCTCGGCTCTCGCCTGAATGGCGCACGTGAGGAGGAGCCGCGCGCCGGCCACGGCCGAGATCGCCGCCGCGATGGCGACGTCGCCGTACCAGAGCGCCAGCGCGCCCGGAGCGAACATCGCCAAGAGCAGCGGTTCGCGCGACGGGCTACTCCTGCGCATCGACGGCCCCTGGGGTGCTGGCGACGGGTCGTTGGTCTCTTTTGACGTGCGCCACGACCGTCACGATGACCTCACAGGCGGAGGCGAGCCCGGCGCTTGGTGGTTTCCGCTGGTCACTGCGGCCTCCTGGAGGTCTGGGTACGGGGCCCCGGTCGGGGAGACGATGCTGCGCCGTCCCTCAGGCACCGTGCTTCACACCTTCGGGGTGACCCCGTCACTCACGCCTCACCCGGGTGAGATGCGCCAGGAGGATGATGTGTCCTCACCCTTCCCGATGGGAGAACGAGCGTGGCGAGGGCCCGATTCACACCCGAAAGACGGGAAGGATGGGTCATGTCCGGTCGGTTAACTAACTCTTTGGTCGCCGTTCGCGAGCGACCGCCCGAACCCCTGCCAATCCCTGTCGCGAAGATCAGTGTCCCGGTACGCGGGGAGTCGGTGACCCCACGTACTCGGCTACTGGAACGTCTCAACAGGGGAACCCGCCGCCCCCTCACCGTGGTCACCGGACCACCAGGCGCGGGAAAGACCACCAGCGTGTCGTCGTGGGTCATGTCCGGCAAGCCCCCGGGACCGGTGGCCTGGGTCTCGCTGGAGCGTGCCGACCTCGTGCCGGAGCGGTTCTGGCCGCTCGTGGCCGAGGCTCTGGCGCGCGCCGGCGCCGACGACGTGTGCCGCCCGGTTCGCGGGGCGGAACGGGTCTTCGGCTCGGAGCTGGCCGCGGCTCTGACCGGCCGCGAGCCGCCGGTCGTGCTCGTGCTCGACGACTTCCAGCCCGAGCCGGGATGCGAGCTGGGCGCCGAGGTCGCCCGGCTGGCCAGGGCGGCGTTCCCCGCGCTGCGGGTCATCCTGACCGCGCGCGGGGATCCGCCGCTGCCCCTGCGCCGCTTGCGGCTCAGCGGCGAGCTCACTGAGATCCGCGGCGACGATCTGGCCTTCGGCGAGCGCGACATCCTGACACTCCTCGCCCAGCACGGGGTGTCGCTCTCCGCCCAGTCCGTACGTTCGCTGCTGGAACGGACCGAAGGATGGGCGGCCGGGCTGCGGCTGGCCGCCATGACGATGGAGCGGCTGCCCGACCCCGACGCGTTCGCCAGGCGTTTCGCCGGCGACGATCCCGCCGTGGTCGGCTACGTCGCCGAAGAAGTGCTCGACCCCCAGCCCGCCGACCTGCGCCGGCTGTTGCTGGCCACGAGCATCGCCGAGAGGTTCGACGCGGAGCTCGCGGCCGAGCTGGCCGGGACGGAGGCGGCGCGGCGCTTCCCCGCGCTGCTGCGGCAGAACGCCTTCGTGCTGCCGCTGGGGCACGGCTGGTACCGCTACCACCGGGTGTTCGGGGACGCGCTGAACCTGATCCACCGGCAGGAGAGCGCCGGCGCCGCGGTGCAGTCGCACCTGCGCGCGTCGGCGTGGTTCAGCCGCCGGGCGCACCTGGCCGACGCCGTGCACCACGCGGTGCGGGCCGAGGACTGGTCGCACGCGTCGTGGCTCGTCGTCGACGGGCTCGCGCTCGGCCAGGTCCTCGGGCTGTCGGCGCGGGAGGAGCCGCTGGCCGGTCTCATGGAGCGGATAGCGGACCACGTCTCCGGCGGGGCGCCCTCGCTCCTCGCCGAGCCGGAGCCCGCGCTGGTGACGGCCGCCGTGGCGCTCGCACGGGGGCACGACGACATCTGCGAACGGTACCTGGGACACGCCGACCGCCTGCTCGGGAACGTGCCGGACGATCAGGCGCTGCCCGTGCGGCTGGCGGCGGCGCTGATCAGGCTCGCCCGTCCCGCCCAGCTCCCTGCCGAGGCGGCGCGCTCGCTGATCGGGGACGTGGAGCGGTTGCTGGAGCGTTTCCCCAGCGGAGCGCTCGACGACTGGCCGGAGGTGGAGGCGTTGCTGCGCTACGCGCGGGGCCGCGCCGACCTGGCGGCGGGCCGGCTGAGCGAGGCGAGCGCCGCCTTCCAGGCGGCGCTGCCGGGCGCCGAAGACGGCGGTGACTACCAGCGGCGCCGCTGCCTGGGCGCACTCGCCGTCACCGAGGCGCTGAACGGCAGGTTCAGGCAGGTGACCGATCTGGTCGCCAGGGCGGTCCAGCTGCCCGAGGTGTCCACCCGCCCCGGCGGTCGCCGGGTGGCCGCGGTGCACGTGGCCCACGCGTGGGTGGCGCTGGAGGGGTACCGGTTCGACAAGGTACGGCTCGAACTGGACAGGGCGGCCCGTGCCCTGCACGAGTGCCCTGACGTCGTGATGTCGGCCCTGCGCGGGCTGGTCGCGGCCCGTGCCCGCGTCGCCGAGGGCGACGCCGGCGAGGCGCTGCGGATCCTGGACGACGCGAGGGAGCACGCCGCCGGCATGCCCTGGCTGGATCGCAGGATGCGGCTCGTGGCCGCGGAGGCGTACTCGGCAGGTGACGTGCCGCTGGCCGCGATCGAGGTCGCCCACCAGGCCGGCGGCACCGGTTCGACGGACTCGGCGCTGGCCCTGGCGCGCGGAGAGCTGGGCAGGGGTGAGGTGGAGACCGCCTCCCGCATGCTGCGGTCCGCCCTCACGGAGTCCACCGCCGTCCCCGTCGACGTCAGGGTGGAGGCTTGGCTGCTCGACGCCTTCCTCGCGTACCGGATGGACGATCGGTCGCGAGGCCGCCGCTCGCTGGACCGCGCGCTGCGGCTCGGCGAGCGGGAGCACGTCCGGCTGCCGTTCACGATGGCCAGCCGGTGGCTTCGGCCGCTGCTGCGCAGGGACGCCGAGCTGCTCAGGCCGCACCGCAGGTTCATCGACCCGCTGCTGGGCAGGCCGGTGAGCCTGATGCGCCACCAGGGTGGGGCGGAGGAGCCGGGAGGAGCGGACGAGCCGGCGGTCTTCGGCCGGCTGAGCGCGCGCGAGCTCGACGTGCTACGCCACCTGGCCAGGATGCTGACGACCAAGGAGATCGCGATGGAGATGTACGTGTCGGTGAACACCGTCAAGACCCACCTCAAGAGCATCTACCAGAAGCTGGCTGTCACCCGTCGCGGCGAGGCCGTGCGGCGGGCGCACCACCTGCGCCTGCTCTGACCACGGCCCCACCAGCGGGGAACCGCCACGAGCCGGAACCTCGCGGTGCGACCTCCTGCTACAGCAGGCCCAGCTCACGGGCGCGGCGGACCGCGTGTTCGCGGGACGTCGCGCCCAGCTTGCGGTAGATGCTGCGGGTGTGCGTCTTGACGGTGTTCGGGGAGACGAACAGCTGGTGGCCGATCTCGCGCAGCGACGAGTCGCCGCGCAGCAATCTCAGCACGGCCTGCTCGCGCTCCGTCAGTGGCTCGGGCAGGCCGCCCGCGGGCAGGGCGTCCGGCAGCGACGAGTCGCCGCGCAGCAATCTCAGCACGGCCTGCTCGCGCTCCGTCAGTGGCTCGGGCAGGCCGCCCGCGGGCAGGGCGTCCGGCAGCCGCGTCCTGAGCTGGGACAGCCTCGCGCGGATGTGCTCCCCGCAGTCGTGCTCGGTCGCCACGATGTCGCGCGCCTGGCCGAAGAAGGCACGCGCGGCCGGTTCGTCGCCGGAGTCGAGCGCGTTCTCCACCAGAATGATCAGCAGGTTCAGGGTCGGCCATGGCGTGAGGCCGACGACCGTGAGGCGGACGTTGAGCGCGAGCTCGAGTATCCGGCGGGCGTCCTCGTGGCGGCCTTCCTGGGCGAGCGCGGCGCCCCATGCGGTGTCGGCCAGCACGGAGGTCGCCGATTCGGGCAGGCCCCTGGTCTCCACCAGCGCGTAGGCCGTCCTGGCGAGCTGGGCCGCCTGCGCCGTCCGGCCGAGCCTGCCGAGCGTGAGCGACAGGGCCGAGACGGCGAGGGTGCGGAAGGTCGGCGCGGTGGTGGTGTTCTGCGCGGCCTCTTCCAGGGGCTGGACCGCGCCCTGCAGATCGCCCGTGAGGTAGCGGCAGTAGCCGAGGGCGAAGCGGGCGCCCGCGTACCACGGCGCCAGCGGGTCGGGCTCCAGCTCGGCGGCCGCCTCTGCGGCGTGGACCATCTCCGGCACGCCGTCGAACCCGAAGAACGCGCGGACCATGGACAGCGCGAACCGCACCGAGGGCGAGCCGTCGGGGAGCGGCCCGTCGTACGGGAGGTTCTCCGCCACCTCCAGCCACTGCCGGGCCCCTGGACGGTCCCCGGACAGGCCGGCCACCCAGGCGGCGCACACGGCCGTGCGCGGATCGCTGCCGATGCGCTGCACGCCGATCAGGTCCATCCAGTTGCGCACGCCCATCAGCCGGCCGGCGTCGACGTACTCCCCCCAGCGGGAGGTGAACAGGTCCGCGGCCAGGTCGATGTGCTCGGCGGCCAGGGCGTGCGCGATGGCCTCGTCGATCAGGCTGTGGTCGGAGAGCCAGCCGCTCGCCCGCAGATGCAGCACCGGGACGATGTCCGGCTCGGTGCGGGCCAGCTCGCCGCGGAGCGCCTCGCCGAAGAGCCGGTGGAATCGGTACCAGCGCCGGTGGTCGTCCAGCGGGACCAGGAAGAGGTTGGCACGGTCGAGGTCCTCCAGCAGCTCCGCGCCGTTCGAGGTGCCGGCCACGTCGTCGCACAGCGGCGCGGTGAAGGCGTCCAGCACGGACGTACGGGTCAGGAAGCGCCGCGTGCCGTCGGGCACCCACCGCAGCACCTCCTCGGACAGGTAGTCGAGGACGAGGCGGTGCGTGCCGGTGAAGTCGGCGATGAACGCCGCCGGATCGGCGGCCCCCCGCACGGCGCCCGCCGCGAGCGAGATGGCGGCGGGCCAGCCCTCCGTGCGGCCGACGAGGTCGTGCACGTCGGCGTCGTGCAGGCGGACTCCGGCGATCTGGCCGACCAACCGGGTGGCCTCCTCGACCGTGAAGCGGAGGTCGCGCATCCGCAGTTCGAGGATGTCGCCCGCGGCCCGGTAGCGCGTGAGCGGCAGCGGTGGCACGGTCCGGCTGATCACGACGAGCTGGACCGTCGGCGGAAGGCGGTCGACGAAGGCCTCGATCTGGCGGTGGCACGCCTTGTCCTGGACCACGTGGACGTCGTCGAGCACGAGCACCGAGTACTCGTGCTGCGCGGCGATAGCGTTGAGCAGGCGAGGCAGGAGGACACCCTCGATGTCGGGGTGCGTCAGATCGAGCCGGTGACCGTCCAGGCCGGGGATCACGGCGTCGAGCGCGGCCACGATCGTCAGCCATAAGGAGGCGGGGTCGTTGTCGGTCTCGTCCAGTGACGCCCAGGCGAACGGCCGGGTCTCCTCGGGGGCGGAGCACCACGCGGAGACGATCGCCGTCTTTCCGAACCCGGCGGGTGCGGAAACGAGGACCAGCCGGGCGTCACGGGCGGCGGTCAGGGCCCGGATCAGGGCCGGGCGGCGCACCCAATCGGGCCGCGGCTCGGGAGCCTGAGTCTTGACCTCTATAGGGAAGTAAATGGCTGGGTCAGGGGGAATCCGCACATTTTTCTTGCGCAATGTCTCGCGGATCCACCTGCGCATCGTCACTCCACCCACGTTGATGATCGTCGAGAAGGAGTCTCGCTGACCAGATCGGGGGCGTCAATCGAGCGGGTTAGGCACGGAACAATCGAATATCGATATGCCATTTGTCGATATCTCATCGTTTCCTCTAGGCAACGGAAGGGGACATAGAGGCGAATCGGGCCCTCAAGCAGCCCCACGCGATCAGCCAGAGGCCCTCCATCACGGTGAGCGCGGCCAGGGACGGCGCAGGTGGGATGAGCGCGGTGATGCCCGCGAGGGCGGTGACGATCGCCAGGGCGAGCTCCCGCCCCCGCCCGCCCCGCGGCAGCCCTGTGAGGAGATCGACGAGCTCGATCACGCCGGTGAGCAGCCAGGTCAGGCCGAACATGATGGCCAGCACCTCGGCCGTGCGCAGCTGGTCGCCCAGCGCGAGGACGCCGACGCCGATCAGCAGCAGCCCCAGCAACGCGAACAGCAGGCGCACCTCGGCGACGCTGGCCCGCGCCAGGATCGACCGTGCGATGTCGAGCGTGCCCATGACGAGTGACAGGAGTCCGACCAGCGCCGCCAGGGCGCCGACCGTCACGGGAGGCTGGGCCAGGACGGCCACCCCCACGAGCAGCGTGACCAGACCCTTGATCGCGATGGCCGCGCTACCTGATGTCCGCCGTGCCCCAGTCGGCATTGGGCACTCCTTCCGTCGCCTGTGGTCATGGACAGATCACCGAGCGAGAAGGGCGGGGGCATCATCCCTCAGGGGTGAGTGAGGGGATCTCCGGCCACCTCTCGCGCGCTCTCATCCCTCGCGGGTGATATCCATGCCCGTGCGCGGCGCGAATACTTCCAACGCCCGACATGGAAGGAAGGGGGAGGCGCGGTGGGATTTCTCGTCGCACTGATCGTGGCCGGCGCCGTGTTCTGGTGGCTGTACTGGTGCGTCGTCAACCCCTGGCGTACGCACCGCCACCCCCGGCGCACGCGCCACGCCGGCCCGGCCGTCACCGGCGCGCATGACGCGGGCGTGTGGGTCAACCCGGTCGTCTGGGCGCGGATCATCGCGGACCTGGAGGGCGAGCCCGGGACCTGGGACCGATGAGCGAACGGAGAAGGCCGGCAGCCTAGGCTGGGCTGCCGGCCGTTGCCGGGCGATCGTTCGGTCGGCGGTCAGGTCAGGGTGTCAGGTCAGGGGGTCACGACGGCCAGCTGGTCGATGTAGTCCTCCGTGACCCAGAGGTTGTCGTCCGGGCCGACCGCGAGCTGGAACGGGCCGGAGTTGCTGGTCGGGAGCGCGTACTCGCTGATGGTGCCGGACGTGGTGGCGCTGGCGATGTCGCCGCTGACCTGCAGGGCGGCCCAGACGTTGTCGTCCGGGCCGAGCGTGATGCCCCACGGGAAGCTGTTGGAGTCGGTGACCGCGTACTCGCTGAAGGTGCCGGAGGTGGTCACCGAGCTGATCCGGCCGGCGCCGTCGGCGTACCAGAGATTGCCGTCGGCTCCCGTGGTGATGCCGATGGGCATCGCGTCCTGGCTGGGGGCGGTGTACTCGGTGATCGACCCGCCGGTCGTGATCTTGGCTACGCCCGCGGCCAGGGACTGGGTGAACCACAGGTTGCCGTCCGGGCCCGCGGTGATCAGGGCGGGATAAGCGTTCGAGGTCGGCAGCGAGTACTCGGTGATCGTGCCCGAGGTCGTGATCTTGCCGATCTTGTTCGCGTCGATCTCGGTGAACCACAGGTTGTCGTCAGGTCCGACGGTGATCCCCCAGGGGTACGCGTTCGAGGTCGGGAGCGAGTACTCGGTGATCGTGCCCGAGGTCGTGATCTTGCCGATCTTGTTGTTGGTCGCCTCGGTGAACCAGAGGGCGCCGTCCGGCCCGGTGACGATGTGCGCCGGCTGGGAGTCGGCGGTCGGCAACGAGTATTCGGTGAACACGCCGCCCGTGGTGACCTTGCCGATCTTGTTGGCGTAGTTCTCGGTGAACCACATGTTGCCGTCGGGGCCCGCCGTGATGCCGACCGGAGTGGACGGGCTGGTCGGTATGGAGATCTCGTTGATCGTCGGCGTGCGCCGCGCCTCCGCCAGGCGCATGGCGGCGCGCTCGCGCCGGGGCGTGGGCGGGTAGTTGCACCGGATGTGCCGGTGCCCCGGCATGCGCTTGAGGGTCAGGCAGAGCTTCACCCAGGGGCGCGCGTGATGCGGGCGATCCGGTGGGGCGGACGCCGACGCGGGCAGTCCCGCCGCGAGGACCAGAGCCGCGACGGCCATGGGAATCCCGATGAATCGAGAACGGTGAGGCATGACAACCTTCCAGGTCGAGCGGAAAGAGCGCGGGCCCGCCGTTCCGAATATCTCGTCAACGCCCCTGATCGCCCCCGGCCTCCGGCCTCGTGGCGCGTCACGAGTCCGCCAATTCAGCGGTCCGGCGCGGCAAAGCGCCGGCCCGTCAGGCGACCGAGTGGGTGACGGTGCCGGTGTAGACGCCCGAGACGACCGCGGCCGGGATCGTGATGACCAGCGTCGGCTGCCAGGTCGTGGAGGCGATGGCGGGCCCCTTCGACGCTCTGAACGCGGTGGCCGACGTCGACAGGGAGACCCGCTGCGCCGCGGTGGGCTGGCCGGGAGTGCGGACGCCGCCGCCCGACTGGGCGGTGACCGGGCCGGACCAGTAGGCGACGTTGGACTTCGGGATGGTCTCCAGCGACGACTGCGAGCCGGTGGTGAAGTTGGTGGCCGACACGGTCGTTATCCACGTGCGGTTTCCCGTCCGGTTGTCACCCACGGTGACCGTGCCGAGAGAGGCGCTGATCGTGCCTCCCCGGGGCCCGCTGCCCAGGTTCGCCGAGTTGGGAACGGTGATCTCCAGCGGATGGGCGCGGAACACGACTGTCGAATGGGCCGCCGTCCGGGCGCCGGCCCAGGCGGGGTGGGCGCCGAGCCCGAGCGTCAGGGCGATCGACGCCATCAGCGCGGGGGGTGTTGCCGTCGCTTTCCTCACGTTGCGACTCCTCGCAGCCTCTCGTGAATGGGAACGCGCACGGCGTGTCCGGTCGGCGGGGTTGGAAAAGGCCGATGGCAGCTTAGGTCACGAGTGGTGAGCCACATTGCCGGATGGCGTTTCGTGGACGGTAAATTCGCCGCCAAACGAGTTTCGAGTGCCCCGCCTTCTGTGCGCGGGCACCTCTTGAGCGGCGTCGATCGTGCCCCGCGCTGAAATCGGTGGATCCCGGGACGATTGATCAAGGGCTGGCAGATCATGGCAAAGAATGCTCAGATGCCGCGTGGAGTCCCTCCGCGCCCGCTGCGCGTCCCGCACGATGTGACCACGTAACGGACGGCCCCGGATCAGGGCGCGCTTCTATGGAGGGATCGGCAGTGTTCAAGAGCCGTTTCGGTGCCCTGTGGGCGGGGGTCGGCGCCGTGGTGGTCGCCACGGTGGCGGCAGCGCCGTCCGTGGCGGACACGTGTGCCGCGTCGACGACGTGTTCCACGACGGTGACCTTCACGGTCACCGCGGGGCCAGGGTTGGAGATCACCGTGCCCGATGGCCCGATCAGCGTGGGCAGCGGCGCGCCGGGCAGCACGATCAGCGGGCAGCTCGGCTCGGTCACCGTGACCGACGAGCGAGCCGCGCTGACGGCCACCTGGGTGGCGGCGGTGTCGGCCACCGACTTCACCACGGGTGGCGGCACGGCCGCCGAGACCGTGCCGGACTCGGAGGTCAACTACTGGTCGGGCCCGGCGACGGCCACCACCGGCACCGGCACCTTCGTGCCCGGCCAGGCGAACGCCGCGTCCGCGGTGGTGCTCGACCAGGTACGCACCGCGTTCAGCAAGACCACGGGATCCGGCAACAACGCCGCCACCTGGAACCCGACCATCGTGATCGACGTCCCCGCGCAGGCCGTGGCGGGCACCTACACCGGCACGGTGAGCCACTCCGTTGCCTAGCCCGCACCTCCTTCGCGTGGTGCCGGTCGCGTTGCTCGCGATCCTCCTCCCGCTGCTGCACGGAACGGTCGCAGCGGGGGTGGCCCCAGCCGCGAGGGACAAGGACGCGGCCGGCCAGGGAGCCATCGGCATCAGGCTGGCCGAGATCCCGGCCAGCCGCGTCGACGACCCGCGCGCGCACCGCTTCATCGTCGACCACGTCAACCCCGGCACCACGATCACCAGGCGCTTCGAGGTCGTCAGCAGCTCGAAGCGCCCGGTGCGGGCGGAGCTCTACCCGGGCGCCGCCTCCATCGGCAAGGGCAGCTTCACCTTCGCGCCTGCCGGCGTCTCGAACGAGCTGAGCTCGTGGATCACGCTCGACCGCGCCGAGCTCGACCTCGAACCGCACGGCCAGGCCACGGTGAAGGCCACCATCGCCGTGCCCGAGTCGGCCAGCAGGGGAGAGCGGTACGCCGTCATCTGGGCACAGGTGTCCTCTCCCGGACCCGGCCCCGAGGGCAACGTCGCGCTCGTCAACCGGGTGGGGATCCGCACGTATCTCGACGTGGGACCCGGCGGTGAGCCGCCCTCGGACTTCCGGATCGGCGAGATCGTCCCGCAGCGGACCGCGGACGGGCAGCCGAAGATCGTGGCGGCCATCACCAACACCGGCCGGCGCGCCCTCGACCTGGACGGGCAGGTGTCGCTGTCCGAGGGCCCGAGCTCGCTGAGCGCCGGCCCGTTCCGGATCGACAGCGGGACGACCCTGGCTCCCGGCGACCAAGGCCAGGTCGTCGCGGTCCTCGGCCAGGACCTTCCCGGCGGGCCGTGGAAGTTCCGGCTCACCCTGCACAGCGGCCAGGTCGAGCGCTCGGCCACCGGCACGCTGACCTTCCCCGCCAGGCCCGGCGTGCTGGGCGTGCCCGCGTCCCTTGACTCCCCTCTCGGGCTGGGACTCGCGTTCGCCGCGCTGATCGCCGTCGCGGCCGTGGTGATCCTCCTCCTCGTACGCCGTGTCAGGGCACGCCGGCGGAGGTCCGGGGACCGGGAGGCTCTCGTCTCCGGCGAGTGATCGTGACGACAGATTCGCCGACTCGCGTACGCGGGTGTTTTCCGATGCCTTAGGGTTCGATGCCCACACTTGTCATCTGCCTCAGGGGGCCGGGCACATGCCGGACTGGGCGCGAGAACGTGTTGGAGACTGCGTTGAACGAGGACGCGACAGTGGTGTCAGGGGACATCGCGCGGCTGGCGGGCGTCGGCAGGGCGGCCGTGAGCAACTGGCGGCGCAGGTTCGCGGACTTTCCCCGGCCCGTCGGCGGGACAGCCGCGAACCCGCTCTACTCCCTGGCCGAGGTCGAGGCGTGGCTGCGGAAGCGGGGCAAGCTCGGGGAGTTGCCCGTGGACGAGCTGACGTGGCAGGTCATCAGGAACGCCGCCGACGACCTGCGGCTGCCCGGCCTGGTGGGCTCGCTGGCCGCGCAGGTCGCCTCCGGCCGGTGCGATCCCGGGATGGAGCGGGATCTGCTCGGCGCCGTGACGGGGTTGGTGGCCGAGCGTGGGAAGGCGTGGGTCGTCGAGTTCCTGCACGAGCGCTACCTGGCCGCGCACTCCCGGCGCGTGCAGCCGCTGTCGCGGGAGGTGGCCACGCTGGTGGCGGGGCTGATCGGCAAGGCGGGGACCGTCCTCGACCCCTCGTGCGGGTTCGGCGAGCTGCTGTTGGAGGCGTCCGCCGCCGTCCGGGTGCTGGGGCAGGAACGGGACGAGGTCTCGGTGCGGCTGGCGCTGTCGCGGCTGCTCGTGCGGGGACGCGCGGCCGAGGTGCGCCCCGGGCACGCGCTGAGGCAGGACGCCTTCCCCGGTGTCGAGGCCGACGTGGTCGTCTGCAACCCGCCATTCGGTGAACGGGGGTGGGGGTACGAGGAGCTGGCCCACGATCCGCGCTGGGAGTACGGGCTGCCGCCGCGCGGCGAACCCGAGCTCGCGTGGGTCCAGCACTGCCTCGCCCACGTCAGGCCCGGCGGGCTGGTGGCCGTTCTCATGCCGCAGGTGGCGGCCGGCCGGCGGTCCGGGCGGCGGATCCGCTCCCGGCTGCTGCGGGCCGGCGCGCTCCAGGCCGTGATCGCGCTG
>NZ_QNFZ01000036.1 GCF_003313395.1 Nonomuraea lactucae
GAGCAGGGGACGGTGTCGGGGGCGGTGTTGTTGACGCCGATCCAGCATTGGTTCGTCGGTCAGGACATCGCTGATCGGGATCATTGGAACTGGTCGGGCATGTTCGAGCTCGCGCAGGGGGCCGATGCCTCGGCGTTGGCGCGTGCGGTGGATGCTGTGGTGGCGCATCATGACGCGCTGCGGATCCGGTTCGTCTATGACCCGGTTCGGGAAGCTTGGGCGCAGCGCATTGTTGAGCGCGAGCTGGCGGAGATCTTCTCGGTCGTGGATGCGGTCGGGATGGTTGAGGCCCAGGTGGCCGAGCGGATGACGCTCGCGCAGACGTCGTTGAGCCTGGCCGATGGGCCGTTGATCCGGGTGGTCTACTTCGATCGGGGCGAGGAGCCGGGCTGGCTGGGGATCACTGTTCATCACCTGGTGATGGACGGCGTGTCGTGGAACGTCCTGCTGGAGGACCTCGACAGCGCTTACCGAGGCGAGCCGCTGCCTGCCAAGACGACCTCGTTCCAGCAGTGGGCCGAGCGACTGCACGCCTATGCCGGCACGGAGCGCGTGCGCGAGCAGCTCCCTTACTGGACTCAGCAGCTTGAGGCCGGTTTCACCGTGCCCGTCGATCACGTCAGCGATATCGGGACGGATGAGGTCGTGCGGGTCTCGCTGGATGCCGAGACGACTTCGGCGTTGCTGACGCGGGTGCACAGGGCGTATCGGACGCAGATCAACGATGTGTTGCTGGCCGGGCTGTCGCAGGCGCTGGGTGAGTGGGCGGGGAACAGTGCGGTGACGATCGATCTGGAGAGCCACGGCCGGGAGGCGGTGGCCGAAGACGTCGACGTTTCACGGACAGTTGGCTGGTTCACCTCCATCTTCCCGGTCAGGCTCGCCGCCCCCGACCTCGCCGACCCGGCCACCGTGCTGAAGTCGGTCAAGGAGCAGTTGCGCGGTAGTCCTGATCGTGGTGTGGGTTATGGGGCGTTGCGTTATGTGACGGGTGAGCTGGGTCAGGTGGCGGATCGGCAGGTTCTGTTCAATTACATGGGTGGTGCTGACGTCGCCGGTGATGAGGCGGTGGGGCTGCTGGTTCGGGAGTTGTCGCCGGAGTTGTGTGGGTCCAGTGGTGAGACGGGTTCGCATGTGTTGCAGATTGAGGCGTTTCAGACGGCCGATGGCGAGATGGCGTTCGAGTGGTACTTCTGCAGGGGTCTGCATCGTGCCGAGACGATCGAGCGGGTCGCGGAGAGCTATGTGCGGGCGTTGCGGGCGTTGGTGGAGCATTGTCTGTCGCCGGGGGCGGGTGGGTTCACGCCGTCGGATTTCGCGTTGGTGAGGTTGGATCAGGCGGCGGTGGATGCGTTGCCGGGTGGTGGGCGGATTCAGGATGTGTATCCGTTGGCTCCGGTGCAGCAGGGGATGCTGTTCCACGTGGTTGAGGCGCCGGCGGATGGGCGGGGCGTGTATTGGGCGCAGGGCGTCTACGAGTTCACCGGTGCCCTCGATGCGCGGCTGTTGCGGCAGGCGTGGGATGTCGTGGTGCAGCGGCATGCGGCGCTGCGGACGGGTTTTGTTTGGGAGGGTGTGCCTGAGCCGGTTCAGGTGGTTTATGACCGGGTCGAGGTTCCGTTCGAGGTGGTGGATTGGTCGGCGGGTGGGGATTGGCCGGAGCGGTTGGAGGAGTTGCTGGCTGCTGATCGTGGGCGGGGGTTCGATCTGGCGCGTCCGCCGTTGATGCGGGTGTATCTGGTCGATCGGGGTGATGACCGGTACTGGATGGTGTGGTGCCTGTATCAGGGTGTATGCGACGGGTGGAGTCTGCCCGTCGTGATGGAGGAAGTCACTCGGTCCTACGAGGCACTGTGCCGTGATGAACAGCCGGCGCTCCCTCCGGCAGGCGCGTACCGGGACTTCGTCGCGTGGTTGCAGCGGCAGGAGTCGAGTGAGGCGGAGGCGTTCTGGCGGGAGTATCTGGCCGGGTTCGAGACGCCGACGGCGTTGCCGGTGGATCGGCAGGTCGCTGAGCACTGGGCGCAGGGGCGCCTGCGGGTCGAGCTGTCGGACGAGGTGACCGATGCGCTGGTGGCGCTGGCACGGCGGGCTCGGGTGACGCTGGGCACGGTCGTTCAGGCGGGCTGGGCGCTGCTGCTGTCGCGGTATAGCGGTGAGAACGATGTGATGTTCGGTCTGACGGTGTCGGGTCGTCCGGCGGA